>CABMPA010000104.1 GCA_902388315.1 uncultured Megasphaera sp.
CGCGGCTGGACCCAGAGGGCGGCCAGGGCGGCGTCATCCATGCCCATGGTGAAGTTGTCGCCGATAGGCAGGATAGCGCAGTCGATTTGTCCGAAACGGTCGAGGATTTTCATGTCTGAGAAGAGGCCCGTATCGCCGGCATAGTAGATGCGTTTGCCGCCGAATTCGACGATAACACCGCAGGCCAGCCCTCCGGCAATGCCAGACCCGTGGAAGGCCGGGGTCAGCCGTACTTTGCCAAAGGGAAAATCCGCACTGCCGCCGACATGCATGGCATGGGCTTTACAGCCTGCTTCACCCGCTTTGCCGGCTACTTCGGCAGTGCTGATGACCGTTGCGTCATTGGCCTTGGCAATGGCTTCGGTGTCGCCGTAGTGGTCGCCGTGGCAGTGGGTGACGATAATATACTGGCAGGCAATGTCTGTCGGACAGACCTGGGTCCAGGGATTGTCCGTAATGAACGGGTCAAAAAGAATCGTCGTCACGTCATCGGAAAGTGTGAATGCGGAATGACCGTAGTAAGTGAATTTCATGATAGCCTCTGCTCCTTACGTACGAATTAGTCTTTTTCTGTACTGTTCAAACTCCATTTCTTCCATTCGTCGAACCAGCTTTTTACGTGTTCCTGCGGAAGGGAGCCACAGAAGGTGTTCTTCAGGGTCTGGCGGAGTTCGCCTTCTTTTTCACCCAGGGGATAGACGTCCTTGTATTCGTCGTAGACGTTCCAGAAGTCGCGCATGTGCAGGTTGGCGTAGGTTTCGCCGTAAATCTTGTAGCACGTGTCGCAGAGCGTGATGAAGACGGCTTCGTCGTTGTGCTGGTTGGCGTCGTCGAGGCCGCAGCAGCGTGTATACAGTTTGATTTTGCTGCCGAAGAGCTGGCGCAGGTAATCGTAGACGTCGGAAACCATCTGGGGCTGCAGCTGCAGCAGCTTACAGCCGGGAGCGAAATACATGGGGTACTGGGCAATGTTGTCAAAGTTATCCATAATAATTGACACCTCTTTCTAAAAATTAATGAAAAACTTTACCTTTATATTAAATAATAACTATTATTTATAAGTATATCATAAAAAGGTTGGAAACGCAATGTTCCTCTTGTACTTCCTGCATAAATCCTGTACAATATCCATTGGAGAGTGATATAAGTATGCATATCGTAATGGTAGAGCCGGAAATCCCCGGCAATACGGGCAATGTCGCCCGTTTATGTGCAGCTAATCATATTACGCTGCATTTGGTCAAGCCCCTGGGCTTTTCCATTGATGACAAGCATTTGAAACGGGCCGGTCTCGACTACTGGTCGCTCGTTGATGTCCAGATTCATGAGAATTTTCAGGAAGTCCTGGACAAATACAAAGATCATCGCTTTTTTTATTTGACGACGAAATCGGAACAGTGCTATGCCGATATCCAGTTCCAATACGATGATATGCTCGTATTCGGTAAGGAAACGAAAGGCCTTCCGGAAGACCTCCTGAAAGCCAATCCGGAACGCTGCTTCCGCGTACCGATGGTCGAACAGGCGCGCAGCCTGAATTTGTCGAATACCGTCGCTATCGTATCGTATGAAGCGATGCGCCAGCTCGGCTTTCCGGGCATGGCCAAGAGCGGCATCGGTATCAAGAATCTTTAAGTTACAGAAATGATGAGGTGTAGAACGTGGAAATTTACGATAAAGCCCATGAGTTAGAGGCAGCTATCAAAGAATGTCAGGAATATAAGGAACTCGTCGCTGCCGGTCAGGAACTGGCCAAAGATGAAAAGACCAAGCATCTGGTCCGCGACTTCCTCATGCTCCAGGCCCAGCTGGCTTATGCCCAGTCCATGGGGGACAAACCGATCCGCAAGAAGATCGACCATCTCAACCAGATGGCAGAACTCGTTAAGAGCAACCAGACCGCTGTGGAATACTTGAACCATTATAATAAATGGCAGTCCATGGCTGGCGAAGTGTTTCAGATTATTCAAAATGCAATGGCAGAAGGAATGAGCATCCTTGATCAATAAATATGCACTGACGACTTTCGTCTCCGAATTAAGTAATTCTGTTCCTATGGAACGGATCCTGCTGGACGAACCGATGAGCGAACACACGACCTTTGCCGTCGGCGGTCCGGCTGATGTCCTGATCCTGCCGGAATCGGTCAAGGAAATGTCCCTGGCTATCCGGGCAGCCCGGCGGCTGGACCTGCCGGTCACCGTCCTCGGCGGCGGATCGAACGTCCTCGTCCGCGACGGGGGCATCCGCGGCGTCGTCATCCAGTTGAATACGATGACTAAAGTATTGGCCTGCCACGACCGGAAGATCATGGCCAGTGCGGGATACATGCTGAAGGACGTCTGTCAGTTTGCCCAGGAAAACAGCCTGACCGGCATCGAATTCGCCTGCGGGATTCCCGGTACGCTGGGTGGTGCCGTCTTCATGAATGCCGGCGCCTATGACGGGGAAATGAGCCACGTCGTATCGCGGGTCCGCACGGTCAACAGCACAGGCGGCGTCCATACCTATGATGCACCGAACCTCGGCTTTTCTTATCGCCAGAGCCGTTTCCAGAAATCCCAGGAATTCGTCGTCGAAGTCGAATTGACTTTGCGCAGTGGCAACCCTGAGGAAATCCAGGCCCGCATGGATGACCTCATGAACCGCCGCCGCAGCAAGCAGCCTTTGGAAATGCATAGTGCCGGCAGCACTTTCAAGCGGCCGCCGGGATACTACGCCGGGACCCTCATCGACCAGACGGGCCTTAAAGGCCTTTCCTGCGGTGATGCCCAGGTCTCGATGAAACATGCCGGCTTCGTCGTCAATACGGGCCACGCGTCGGCCCGGGACGTCCTCAACGTCATCCACGAAGTCCAGAAACGCGTTGAAAAGGCACACGGTGTCCACCTGGAACCGGAAGTCCGCATCATCGGCGAAGACTAAGAATTTAAAAGGGGCTATCGCACGAAGGCTTCTGCCATCATGCGAGGTCCCTTTCTCTTTAATGTTTGTAGTTTGCAGAAGAGGGCTTTAAATTTAAAAACCTTCACTAAAAACTACAAACTGCAAACTTAATACTCAAAAAGAGCTTGTCGTCATGCGACAAGCTCTTTTTTATCATATTGTTTTCTCATAGGAATCATGATATGATGGTATTGAAAAGTACGTGATACGATTTACGTTACCCAATCTATTATAAGAGAGAGCAGGGATGATTATGGATAAAAGCGCTATGTGGAATGAAATGATCAGCATCATCAAACAGGATGTGACGCCGGCGACGGGGTGTACGGAACCGATTGCCCTGGCCTATGCCGCGGCGACAGCCGCCCGGGAATTGGGGGAAGCCGTGCGCTTTGTCGACGCCCGTGTATCCGCCAATCTGATGAAGAATGGTATGGGTGTCACTGTACCGGGGACGGGGACGCCGGGCCTCTATATCGCCGCCGCTGTCGGTGCCCTTGGCGGAGATGCCGACGCGGGCCTGCAGGTCTTGAAGGCGTTGACGCCGGACGTCGTCGCTTTGGGCAAGCAGTACGTTGCCGATGGCAAAGTCACGGTGTCTGTCCGGGAAGACACGACTCACGTCCTCTATGCCGAGGCCGTCGTCTATGGTGAGAACCACCGCGTCCGTGTCATCATCACCGACGACCATACGAACATCGTCCTGGTAGAAAAGGACGGCAAAGTCCTCTTGGACCAGTGTACGGAAGCGGGGAGCGGGGAAGATCCGAAAATCGCTTTTCTCCATACATTGACCCTGGCGGACATCATTGATTTTGCCGAACACGTGCCGCTGGCTGACCTCGCCTTCCTGAAGGAAGCGGAACGGCTCAACGACCGGTTGTCGAAAGAAGGCCTGACCGGGAAATACGGCTTGAAAATCGGTTATACCTTGCAGCAGATGGTCGACAAAGGCGTATTGGCCGACGACTTATCCCATCGCATCCAGATACGCACCGTCGCTGCTTCTGATGCCCGTATGGGCGGTGCCGCTTTCCCGGCCATGACCAATTCCGGTTCTGGCAATCAGGGCATCGCCGCGACGGAACCGGTGACGGTCGTCGCCGATGCGCTCGGCGTTACGCCGGAACGGCGGCTGCGGGCCCTGGCCTTGTCCAGTATGGTCGCTATTTATGCTCACGGCTATCTGCCCAAGTTATCGGCCTTCTGTGCCACTGTCACGGCTTCCATGGGGGCCGCTGCCGGCATGGCCTGGCTGCTGGCCGAAGAAAATCCCTTGGAAGTCATCGAGATGGCCCTGGCCACCATGTCCGGCTCCATCGTCGGCATGGTCTGCGACGGCGCGGCCAACAGCTGCTCCATGAAGGTCTCGGCGTCGGTCCATGCAGCCTATGAAGCGGTCCTCCTGGCCCTCAATGACGTGCGCGTCCAGGGTACGGACGGCTTAGTGGCCAATGCCGCCGAAGAATGTCTGAAGAACGTCGGTCTTCTGGCTTCCCGCGGGATGCAGCAGACAGACGATGAAATCTTGAAGATCATGCTCCAGAAAAATAAAGCCTAGTTTTCGTGAAAGGGTGTTGCTTTATGACTAAAAAAGTTCTCATCTTGTCCTCCAGCCTGCGTCCTGACAGCAATTCGGAACAGCTGGCCCGTGAAGCCGGCCGCGGTGCCATCGAAGCCGGTCATGATGTGGAAGTCCTCAGTCTGGCCGGCCGGGACCTCCGCTATTGCGAAGGCTGCATGGCCTGCCACCGCTTGCTCTACTGCCCCATTCAGGACGATGCCAATGACCTCATCAAAAAGGTCCAGGAAGCCGATGTCGTCGTCTTTGCTTCTCCTATCTACTATTATGACATCTGCGGCCAGCTAAAGACCTTCCTCGATAGGACCAATCCGCTCTACGGCCAGCCTTACCGCTTCCGCGATATTTACCTCATTACCGTATCGGCCGACGACGCGCCGGACACGGCAAAACGGGCCGTATCGACGCTCGACGGCTGGATCTGCTGCTTCGACAAAGCCCGTTATGCCGGTGGCTTCAACGCCGGAGGCATGAGCGAAGCCAACGTGGCCGGTACCCATCCGGAATGGATGCAGAAAGCCTACGAATTAGGAAAATCTATTTGATAACTTCACCGTGATAACTCACCGCCTGCTGATCCTCCATTCGGCAGGCGGTTTTGCTTGATAAAAAAAATAAGCTAAATTTCCCGAAAACTATTCCATATATGATGCTAATGTGGTAAAATAACCTAGTTATAACCTAATATTTGTTAATGAGAGAGAGGACATTAGATGGAACGCAAAGATATTCGTAATATTGCAATTATTGCCCACGTCGACCATGGTAAAACGACATTGGTCGATGCCATGCTCAAACAGAGCCATGTTTTCCGTTCTAACGAAAAAGTTGAAGAACGTGTCATGGACTCTGGGGATATTGAACGTGAACGCGGCATTACAATCTTGTCCAAAAATACATCTGTCATGCACGAAGGCGTCAAGATCAACATCGTCGACACCCCGGGGCATGCTGACTTCGGCGGCGAAGTAGAACGTGTATTGAACATGGTAGACGGCGTACTGCTCCTCGTCGATGCTTTTGAAGGCCCGATGCCGCAGACGAAATACGTCCTGCGCAAGGCTTTGGAACAGAAATTGAAACCGATCGTCGTCATCAACAAAATCGACAAACCCGGTGCCCGTGTTGCCGAAGTTGAAGACGAAGTACTCGAATTGTTCATGGAACTCGACGCTACGGACGAACAGCTCGACTTCCCGGTCGTCTATGCGAACGGCCGCGACGGCATCGCTAAATACTCCATGGACGACGACAGCGACAACCTCGAACCGTTGTTCAAGACAATCATCAAATACTGCCCGTGCCCGAAAGGCGACGCCGAAGGCCCGTTGCAGTTCATGGTCACGACCTTGGACTACGATGACTATGTTGGCAAAATCGCTATCGGCCGTATCGTCCGCGGCAAGATGCGCCCGAACCAGAATGTCGTCGTCACCGACGGCGAAGGCCAGCGCAAAGCTAAAATCGGCCGCGTCTATACCTATGAAGGCTTGAAACGTGTCGAACAGGAAGAAGCCGCTATGGGCGAAATCGCCTGCATCGTCGGCATTCCGGACCTCAAAATCGGCGAAACCGTTACGGACCCGCAGAATCCGGAAGCCCTTCCGAAAATCAACATCGACGAACCGACGCTGTCCATGATTTTCTACGTCAACGACAGCCCCTTTGCCGGCCAGGAAGGGGAATACGTCACCAGCCGTCATCTCCGCGACCGCCTGTTCCGCGAAGTCCAGACCAACGTCTCCCTGCGCGTCGAAGAAACGGACAGTGCTGATGCTTTCAAAGTATCGGGCCGTGGCGAACTCCACATCGCTGTCCTCATCGAAGAAATGCGCCGTCAGGGCTATGAACTCCAGATCGGCAAACCGAGCGTCATTACCAAAGAAATCAACGGCCAGAAATGCGAACCGCTGGAAGCCCTCACCATCGACGTTCCGCCTGAATTCATGGGCGCTGTCATGGAAAAACTCGGTACCCGTAAAGCCGAAATGGTCAACATGACCGATATCTCCGGCTACACCCGCCTGGAATTCATCATCCCGGCCCGCGGCCTCATCGGTTTCCGCAGTGAATTCCTCACCGCTACCAAGGGCAATGGTATCATGTACCACGTCTTCCACGGCTATGCTCCCTGGAAGGGCGAAATCCCGGGCCGTACCCGTGGCAGCTTAGTGGCCTTTGAATCGGGTACGACGACGGGCTACGGCATCTTCAACTTGCAGGACCGCGGCACGATGTTCATCAAACCGGGCGAAGAAATCTACCTCGGCCAGGTCGTCGGTGAAAGCAACCGCGACGTCGACATCGATGTCAACCCGTGCAAGAAGAAACACTTGACCAACACCCGTTCCTCCGCATCGGACGAAGCACTCCGCCTCACGCCGCCGCAGGAAATGGGCCTGGAAAAATCCCTGGAATGGATCAACGACGACGAACTCGTAGAAGTCACACCGCAGAGCATCCGTATCCGCAAAGCCATCCTCGACAAACACGATCGTAAAAAAGCCATGCGCCGTGCGCAGCAGTAAGCTTTTTACTAAAAACTATAAACTGCAAACTTAATACTCAAAAAGAGGGCCTGTCGCACGTAATCGTGCACAGGCTCTTTTTCTGTATGCAAAAATATCATAGCTTTATGGTCATTTTTCGGGGACTGTTTGCTCGGACTCAGAAGCGGCTTTGCCGCAATAGACTCTGAAAATCAGGCGCAGGAGCGCCCAAAGGCTCCCCTTCATAGGGGAGCTGGCCGCCAACGGCGGTCTGAGGGGTTCTTCGGAAGAGGTTGGCATCGGCCACCTGGCCCCTGGCGGGTTCGCGTGCTCCACTCCTC
>CABMPA010000105.1 GCA_902388315.1 uncultured Megasphaera sp.
ACAGGGTAAACCGGCTACTCAAAAAGAGGCTTGTCACACGTGTGACAAGCCTCTTTTCCCTTATTTCTTCACTTCGTAGTCATTGGCTTTCGGAGCCGCAGCGATTTCAAAAGGAATCCGCTGTTCCCGGACGGTCGTTTTGATGAACAACATCACCGCCGTGGACATACTCAGTCCTACAGAAGAACAAAACTGTTCAAAATCTTTTTTTAGTTCCGTGTCAATACGAAAACATACACCTGTCTGTGCGATAGTAGGTCACCCCCTTCCGTAGAGAATCGTTCATTAGTTTATATGAAATTAACGTGCCAAAAATACATCTGCCAGCAAAAGGCTATACTATCACGATTTCCCCCATTTTTTCATCGTCAGCGGCGGACAGACGTTTCAAAACGGAACAACTTCCGCGACAACCTGTCGTATTTTAGGAATAAAAAAGGACTTGTCGCCGTGCGACAAGTCCTTTTTGAGTTTGTAGTTTTTAGTTTGCAGCAAATGGTAAAAAATTTGAAGCCCCCCTTCTACAAACCCCATACTACAAACTTAAAACTTCAATCTTGTTTCCGCTTTTGTTTGAGCCGATAGACGGTGGACCGGCTGATGCCCAATTCCTTGGCGATTTCAGCAACGCTTTTCCCGTCGTCGCCTAGTTTTTCGATAAGGTCGTACGTTATATCCCGAATATTCAAATCCCGCGGCTTGGCTGCCTCTCCCGACAGTGACGGCGGCAGCAGTGGCTGGACGTCTGCCAGGGAAATCTCATCGTCCTGGACGATGAGGACCAGCCGTTCGATGACATTGGATAACTGGCGGACATTGCCCGGCCAGGGCAGGCTCTGAAAATAGGCCAGTACGTCGTCCTGGAACAGATGATGGCGCCCGTAATGCTTATCGAAATGGTACAGCAGCGACCGGGAAATGTCGGAAATATCGTCCCGTCGTTCCCGCAGCAGCGGGATACGTATGGGCAGTACGGCCAGGCGGTAATACAAGTCGAGGCGGAAGTGGCCCTCTTGTACAGCCTGTTCCAAATCCTTATTGGTCGCCGCTAAAATCCGCACATCGACGGGAATCCCGTCATGACCACCGATGCGGCGGATATACTTTTCCTGCAAAACCCGCAGCAGCCGGTTCTGCAAGCTATACGGCATATCGCCGATTTCATCCAGGAACAAGGTGCCGCCATTAGCCGCTTCAAAGAGGCCTTTCTTGCCATTCCGGCGGGCTCCGGTGAAGGTCCCGCCGGTATAACCGAACAATTCACTTTCTAATAGGCTTTCCGTAATGGACCCGCAGTTGATGGCGACAAAGGGCTTCATGCGACGGCAGCTCAAGTTATGGATTGCCTGCGCCAGCATTTCCTTCCCCGTCCCCGACTCGCCAGTGATGAGAATGGTCGAATCCGTCACGGCATACGTCCGTGCCAGCCGTTTTACTTCCGCCATGACAGGAGAATTCCCAACGATGTGATGGAGCTGATAATGTGCCGTTACGCCCGATGTCTCTGCAGCCGGACGCGGTTTCCCCTGCGGATGACGATGGACGCTCCACAAAGCCTGAAAAAAAGCCCGCACCAAACCGCCCCAGCCAGGATGGAGGGGAATCCAGACCAGCCCCTGCCTGGCTGCGGCCGCTTCGATAGCTTCCGTCCCGACCAAAGCCTGTACGCCTTCGACCGCAGCCTTCCGGACGATATCCTGCAGGGCCCGCTCATCCTGATCCGGCGCGATCCAGTAAAAAGAAATGGCCTGATTGTTGAACTGTACGATAAGGTCCGCATAATAATCGCGCAGCGAAAAAGGGATGATGACGCCCAGTTTCGCAGACTTCGGCGCCTGGCGTATACTGTTCAATAAATCGAGGATACTGGGTTGGACGGGAAAGACCCGCAGCTGCGGATAAATGGCTGCGATGTCTGCCGCCAGCGGTTCCCAGGCAATGAGGGCATCACTGCCAAATTGAAGGGCTTCCTGTACCCGTTTGCGCGGCTCTGCCGTACTCCCATCTAAAACCAGGACTTGGTCCGGATTGATCTGCTTCGTCGACTGAAGCATGGGTTGTACCTGGTCACACCAGGCTGTTGTCGGAGCGATAATGGAAATCTTTAAGTTTCGGTTCAGGTCGCTCCGAAAAATGTTATCGTCATTCATAGTTACCTCTAGTACCAAATCTAGCACCAAATATGGAATAATAATGTACAATTATGGCTCTTGACCGGACAGAACTACTTCATACAGTACAGGGCTATTATTTTTCTCAATTCGTATCGTATATTTATGCTTTATCTTATAAAATTTAATTTTTCCACACGAAAGGAGTGTAGTTTTATTATATCACATAAATGGCGAAAATATAGCATATTATTTCATGAAATATCGAATTTTCCGGATAATACTTTTATTTCTCTAGCAAATATATGGTACTGATAGCCTAGAGTAATAGTAATTATATATACATTCGGTAAAGAAATATTTTCAAAAAAAGGACTTGTCATATGAAGACAAGTCCTTTATGGATAATTGAAATTTATTTATTCGATGTAACTGATGATGACGTCTGTCATCTTCTGGGTGTCAGCTTTCTGGAAGCCTTCTTTATAGAGGTCCGGTGTGCGCCAGCCGGCAGCCAGGGCGGCATCGACGGCTTTTTCGATCTTGTCGGCGGCTTCGTCTTCATCCAGGGAGTAACGCAGGAGCATGGCTGCCGAAAGAATGGTAGCGCAGGGGTTGGCAATGCCCTGGCCGGCAATGTCCGGTGCTGAGCCGTGGATGGGTTCATAGAGGCTGGTCATTTCGCCGATGGAGGCCGACGGCATCATGCCGATGGATCCGCCGAGGACAGCCGCTTCATCGCTGAGGATATCGCCGAAGAGGTTGCTGGTGACGATGACGTCGAACTGTTTCGGATTGAGGGCAAGCTGCATAGCGCAGTTGTCGACATAGAAATGGTTCAAGGCGACGTCGGGATAGTCTTTGGCGACGTCGATGACCGTGCGGCGCCACAGGCGGGACGTGGCCAGGACATTGGCCTTATCGACGGATGTGACCTTGTGGCGGCGTTTCTGGGCCGCTTTCATGGCAAAGGTGCTGATGCGCTGTACTTCAGGGACACTGTAGTTTTCCAGGTCCCATGCGCGTTCGACGCCGTTGTGGATTTCCGATTCGCAGCGGTCGCCAAAGTAGATGCCGCCGACGAGTTCGCGGACGATGAGGACGTCCGTACCGGTGACGATGTCCGGTTTGAGCGGCGAGTATTCTGCCAGGACTTCCGGGACTTTGACCGGGCGCAGGTTGACGTAAAGTCCCAAGGCCTTGCGCAACCCTAAAACGGCCTGTTCCGGACGCAGTTTCGGATCGACGTTGTCCCATTTGTCGCCGCCGACGGCGCCAAAGAGGATGGCATCCGCTTTCTTAGCCGCTTCGATCGTATCTTCCGGCAAAGGCGAGCCGCAGAGGTCATAAGCCGTACCGCCAGCCGGTTTCTTTTCAAAGGTCAGGCCGATATGGCAGACTTCATCGATTTTCTGTAAGACTTTGACGGCACCTGCCGTGATTTCTTCCCCGATTCCGTCGCCGGGGATGACGACGATATGTTTAGCCATATTACTCAGACTCCTTTACATAATTGATCAAACCGCCTGCTTTGGCGATGTCCTGGATAAAGCCCGGCAGCGGCGGGGCCTGGAAGGTATCGCCCGTCGTCTTGTCGACGATTTTCCCCGTATCGAGGTCGATGTCGAGGATATCGCCGGCTTTGATTTTTTCGACGTCATCACCGATTTCCAGGGCCGGCAGGCCGACGTTGATGGCATTGCGGTAAAAGATGCGGGCGAAGCTGGCCGCAATGACGACGGGGATGCCCGACGCCTTGATGGCAATCGGCGCGTGTTCGCGGGACGAGCCGCAGCCGAAATTGTGGCCGCCAACCATGATGTCCCCGGCCTTTACGTTGCCGGCAAAGGTTTCGTCAATGTCGACCATGCAGTGCGTGGCCAATTCTTTCGGATCGAAGCTGTTCAAATAACGAGCCGGGATAATTACGTCTGTATCGATGTTGTCGCCGTAGCGCCATACTTTTCCTTCTAATGTCATGATTAACGGACCTCCTTCGGTGCAGCAATCTTGCCGAGAATTGCACTGGCTGCGGCAACCTGCGGGCCAGCCAGGTAAACTTCGCTGTCGACGTGACCCATGCGGCCGCGGAAGTTGCGGTTCGTCGTGGAGACACATTTTTCACCAGCTGTCATAATACCCATGTAGCCGCCCAGGCAGGGGCCGCACGTCGGCGTCGAAACGGCACAGCCGGCCGTGATGAAGGTTTCGATGTAGCCGGCCTTCATGGCTTCCATGTAGACGTGCTGGCTGCCGGGGATGACGATGCAGCGGACGTCGGGATGGACTTTGTGGCCTTTGAAGATATCGGCAGCGATCTTCAAATCTTCCAGGCGGCCGTTGGTGCAGGAACCGATGACGACCTGGTCGATCTTGATGTCGCCGAAGGTACCGATGACCTTGGTGTTTTCCGGCAGATGCGGGAAGGCGACGACGGGTTTCAATTCGGACAAGTTGATTTCAACGGTCCGGCTGTAATGCGCATCGGCGTCGGCCGTGACGATATCGTAGCCATCGGGGACGCGGCCCTTTTCATAGGCTATGGTCTGTTCATCGACGGGGAAAATGCCGTTCTTGGCCCCGGCTTCGATGGCCATGTTGGCGATGGTGAAGCGGTCGGTCATATCCAGCGCTGCGACGCCTTCGCCGGTGAATTCCAGGGACTGATAGAGGGCGCCGTCGACGCCGATCATGCCGATGAGGGTCAGCATGACGTCTTTGCCCGTAATGTCATCGGGTTTGCTGCCGGTCAAATGGACGTTGATGGCATCGGGGACCTTGAACCAGGCCTTGCCCGTCGCCATGGCGACGCCTAAGTCCGTCGAACCGACGCCGGTGGAGAAACCGCCGAGAGCCCCATACGTACAGGTATGGGAGTCCGCACCGATGGTCAGCATGCCCGGAGCGACGATTCCCTGTTCCGGCAGGAGGACGTGTTCGATGCCGACGCGGCCGACTTCAAAATAATGTGTAATGCCGTGCTTCTTGGCGAAGTCGCGGACGATTTTGGCCAGGCCGGCGGACTTGATATCCTTGTTCGGCGTAAAATGGTCCGGGACCAGGGAAATCTTGGTCTTATCAAAGACAGGCTTGCCGATCTTGTTGAACTGTGCAATGGCCGGAGGGGCCGTAATATCATTGGCCAGGACCATATCGAGATTGCAAGTAATTAAATCACCCGGTTTCACCGAGTCGACGCCGGCATGCTTTGCCAGGATTTTTTGCGTCATCGTCATACCCATATGTATATACACTCCTTATTATTTCACTAAAATCCAATACAGATAAGTTTCTATCCTTAATGCTGCCCCGACGTGGCTTTGAAGGCCGTAATCGTATCCGGCGTGGACTTGAGGGCCCGGAACTTGACGCGCTGGGCCATGCCGTCCATGCGGTTGATGGCCGTCATGAAGGCGAAGATGGATGCCGTAATGGTATCCGTATCGACGCCGGCACCCCATGTCGTATGACCGTCTTTATCGGTCAGGCCGAAGTAAGCGATGCCGCGGGAATCGGAATCGCGGTCCAAGTCGTGTTCGCTGTAGACGAGGTTGCTGAATTCAATACCATAGGCCTTGCAGACGGCGTTGCTGACGGCGTTCAGCTGGCCATTGCCTGCCCCTTCGAGGACGACTTCTTCGTCGTTGGCGCGGACCAGGACTTTGCCGACCCATTTGTCGCCTTTCTTCTTGAGCGAGAAGTCTTCGACTTTCAACGGCGTATCGGCATTGAGGTAATTTTTCTGGAAGACGTCGTAGATTTCGGCCGGCTTCAATTCCTGATGCTTGTGGTCCGACACTTCTTTGACGAAGTAGCTGAAGTCTTCGCGCATCTTCTTCGGCATGTCGATGCCGTAGTTCTGTTCCATAATGAAGCCTACGCCGCCCTTGCCGGACTGGCTGTTGATGCGGATGACATCGGCATCATATGTGCGGCCCACATCATGCGGGTCGATGTACAGATACGGGCAGGTCCAGTACTGTTCGTCGTTTTCTTCGCGGAAATGCATGCCCTTGGCGATGGCGTCCTGATGAGAACCGGAGAAAGCGGCGAAGACCAGCTGGCCGGCATAAGGCTGACGCGGATGGACATGCATGCGGGTCACTCGTTCATACGTTTCCACCAGTTTCGGCATGTTGGAGAAATCCAGGCCCGGATCGACGCCTAACGCATACAGGTTCATGCCGATGGTGACGATATCGGCGTTGCCCGTCCGTTCGCCATTGCCAAAGAGGGTCCCTTCGACGCGGTCGGCGCCGGCGAGCATGGCCATTTCGGCATCGGCGACGCCGGTACCGCGGTCATTGTGGGGATGGACCGATAAGATGACGTTGTCGCGGTATTTCAAGTTCTGCGACATATAGGCGATCTGCGAAGCGAAGACATGGGGCATGGACATCTGGACCGTCGACGGCAGGTTGATGATGGCCTTGCGGTCAGCCGTCGGTTTCCAGACGTCGAGGACGGCGTTGCAGACTTCCAAGGCGTATTCCGGTTCCGTGCCGGTGAAACTTTCCGGCGAATATTCAAAGCGGTAGTCAGCACCGGCTTCGTCGGTCAGGCGCTGTAACAATTTGGCACCGTCTATAGCAATCTGTTTGATTTCTTCCTTCGATTTACGGAAGACCTGCTGGCGCTGGGCGAAGGATGTGGAATTGTAGACGTGGACGATAGCGTTCTTGACGCCTTTCAAAGCATCGAAGGTCTTGCGGATGATGTGTTCCCGGGCCTGGGTCAGAACCTGGACCGTGACGTCATCGGGGATCATGTCGTGATCGACTAAGTAGCGCAGGAATTCAAATTCTGTTTCCGATGCGGCCGGGAAGCCGACTTCGATTTCCTTGAAACCCATGGCCACTAAGACTTTATAGAATTCAATCTTTTCTTCAAGGCTCATAGGAATGATGAGAGCCTGGTTGCCATCGCGCAAATCGACGCTGCACCAGACGGGGGCTTTATCAGGATATTCTTTCTGGGCCCAGGACATATCGACGACGGGGGGCATAAAATAACCTTTTTTGTAATGTTCTACGTTTTTCATACTGCATCTCTCCTATGATCATGAAATAAATTTAAAATAAATCATTACACAATCAAAATAAAAAAAATCTTCCGACTCCAAAGAGACGAAAGATTATACTTACGCGTTACCACTCTAATTCCTATCCGAAGATAGGCTCTC
>CABMPA010000106.1 GCA_902388315.1 uncultured Megasphaera sp.
TGAGGAAGTCAGCGCCTACGCCGCCGTTTTCTTCTTCCCAGGGAATACCGAGAAGGCCGAGAGTGCCCATTTCGTCAAGGATAGCACGATCGAAAACTTCTTTTTCGTCACGTTCTTTGACAGTGGGAGCTAATTTTTTTTCTGCGAAATCTTTTGCGAGATTTGCGATATCTTGCTGTAATTCAGAAAGTTTGAATTCCATGATTGAGTTTCCTCCTAAAAAGATTGTATATGGTTTTATTTAAAAACGGCAGCGCCGTCTTTAAAGCATCATTGACAGCCCGCAAGCCCGCACAATTGCGGGCCGCAAGCTGTACTGCTGTCTGCCGGGGCAGACAATATATCCTGTAGCAGGCACCTTTCGGAGTCCCGCCCAGATGGCTGATGGTTCAGGCGATTCTTAGAGGATTTCCGAGAAAGCCTGGATACGGGTGCGGAGCTGTTCGAGGGACGGCGATTCGATATCGAGGTCGAGGACCGTGTAACGGACACCAGCTTCTTCGAATTCCGGTTTGTAAATCGGATAGTCGAATTCTTCCGGATCGCAGAAACGCATCATGCAGATGACGACAGCGTCAGCATTGTATTTCTTGGTCATGTCGATGAGCATCTGGCCACGCGGTTTGTCTTCGTTCAAAGCGAGCGGGCAGCCATCGAAGTCCTGCCACTGCTGAGCGAGCTGTTCGAGGGGATCGATGCCGGACGGTACGTCTGTACGGAACTGGCGGGATTCCTGAGCGAGGTCGTCAGCGACGACAGCGATGTTGAATTCGCTGAAGATGTCGAGGAATTCATCCGGTTCTGCCATGATACCGGAGAGGATGACTTTTTTGCCATTCCACGGCTGTACCGGTTCTTTCTTGACAGCGTCGATGAGTTCGCGGACCAAAGCGGTGTGTTCAGCTTTGTCCATGAACCAGCGGGCTTTGATGACGTCATGACGTTTTACCGGAGTGAAGATCTGCGGGTACTGAGCAGCTACGTCGCAGAATTCACGCATAACCTGACGGTTTTCGTTGTATACTTTGATAGCTTCCTGGATAGCCAGGTCGGAGATTTTAACGTTGAGGATACGTTCCAATTCCGTGCGGACATGTTCGTATTCAGCTTTGAGGAAATCGACAGCCGGGCGGATCTTACGGTTCTGAGGCTGTGTGAAGACGATGACCGGAGCTTTGCCGTGCCATTTCTGGCTCATGCAGCGGAGGGTATCGCAGGGAACGGAGAAGATAACAGCGTCAAGGCAGTCATAGGTGCCGTTGAGCTGGAGTTCCATGTCAGCCTGCATCAAGGAGCAAGCGAACGGAGGAAGGTACGTACGAGCTGCGGAGATCTGCGGGTTCTGGGAACCGAACATGCCTACCGGGAGGTAGCCTGCAGCGTATACGATTTCTTCCGGAGCGTAGTAGGGCATCATACCTACGAGGCCTTTACCCTGTTTTTTATAATTCAAAACCGTCTTCTGGGGATGGTTGGATACTTCCTGTAATTTGCTGATAAGTTCGTCAATCTGACTCATTAGTGGTTTCCTCCTTCATTGGCTTTTTTGTCTGCCATCATTTCTGCCAAAGCTTCTACGCGGGTATCGAACTGTGCTTCCGAGAAGTTACGAGCATCGGTCTGGTCGCCGTCGAAAATGACATACGGTACGCCGAGGTTCTTCTGGACGCGCTGGCCACCTTCGTTGTTGAGGAGGCTCATGTTCTTGCAGGAACGGTTCTGGTGCATGATCAAGCCGTCGCATTTGCCATCGCGGACAACTTTTTCAAGAACAGCACCGCGCTGTTCGAGGCAGCAGTTGATGTATGTACGGGAATAAGCTTCTGCCATGGATTCGAGGTCGCCCGGTTCGTAGGAAACGTCCCACATGCCAGGATAAGCGGAACCGGTCATGAGAGCGCCCTGACCTTTGAGTTCTTTGAAGGTGTGGCCGAGAGCGATCCAGACAGCGATACCTTCCCAGGTAACACGGGATTTTTCGTTTTCACCGAAAGCCCATTTCTTGTTAGCTACTTTTTCGTCCAATTCCTTGAGGAATTTGTTGAACGTGATTTCGGAGTAGTTCAAGGAACGAGCAGCAACGGCGAGGCCCATGTAGTTGAAGAGGTCGAAGCCGTTGAGCGGCGACGGTTTGTACTGGAAGTAGGTTGCGATTTTGTTCCAGGCAGCGATGGAGCGCTGTGTCTGTTTCTGGACTTCGAAGAATTTGTCATAGTCGAAGGGACGGCCGCAAAGGTCTTCGAGCTGTTTGATAGCGTGTTTGAATTCGCCGACGATGTACTGTTTAGCGTGTTTCGTTACAGGGAATTCATGGTTGAACGGTACGTCGATGTTGATGAGAGGTACGTTCAATTCTTTAGCCAGGTTTTCATACCATTTGAGCAAGGTATTGCAGATGTTGTTGCAAGTGAGGACAACATCCGGAAGGGGAATCGGAGAAGCCGGGGAGTTTTTGAGAGCTTCCGGCGTTTCGCCTGTCAGAGCCTGCTGTTTGAGGAGTTCCATGTAGCCCATGTTGACGCGGCAGTAGGAACAGATGTCCTGGTTGTAACCTTTGTTTTCAGCAACTTCGAGCATAGCCGGAGCACCATGACGGGCACCGATACCAGCTGCGTGTGTTTCCGGATAGACGATGGCGATATCCATAGCCGTGCAGAATTCCGGAGGAGCGACCGAAGCGGACCAGCAAACGAGGCGGCCTTCTTTTTTCGCTTTACGTGCGTCTTCATCGACTTTCGGCAAGAAGTAACCAAGGGCTTCCTTGGAGCTCATGCTTTCAATATCTACTGTTTTTTCTTCACTCATGATTTGTTCTCTCCTTTGACTTATTTCTTGATTTTATCATAAGCAATCAAAGCAGCTCCGAGGGCACCCACAGCTTGGGGATGCAGAGCGACTCTGACAGGGATACCTAATTCTTTCGATACGGCATCGACGACACCGGGATCGCGGGAGCCACCGCCGGTCATGGTCAGGTCTTCACCGACACCGACGCGGCGCACGAGGGCGCAGGCTTTGGCGGCGATGGACTGATGGACACCGGCTACGATGTCTTCTTTCGGGACATTCTTGGAAAGAAGGGAAATGACTTCCGATTCAGCAAAAACCGTGCAGGTACTGCTGACGGCAGCGGGATGCTTCGATTTGAAGTACCAGTCCCCCATTTCAGACATGGGGATTTCCAGTACCTTCGACATGACGTCGAGGAAACGGCCCGTACCAGCGGCGCATTTGTCGTTCATGGCAAACTGCATGACCAGGCCCTGGCCATTCAATTTGATGGACTTGACGTCCTGACCGCCGATATCGAGGATGGTCGTCGTACCGGGGCATTCAAAGAGGGCCCCTTTGGCATGGCACGTAATTTCACTGACTTCGCCTTTGGCGCAGTCGACATTGAAACGGCCATAGCCCGTGGCGATGATATTCGCCATGTCTTCAATTTTTAAGTTGGTACCTTTGAAGACTTCGTCCAAGACGCGTTCCGGACCGGTCGAGCCGGTACCGATTTCAACGACGGCATGGGCGATGATCTTCTTGCCATCTTCCAGGATGACTGCCTTGGAAGAGGAAGAACCAACGTCGATTCCGAGAGTATACACGGTTTTCACCTTTCTTTATAAAGAATCAATCATTAAAAGGATTGGGATTGCTGCGATTGATGGGAGCTACGGTCTGGACATATTCGACGAGGATGCCGGCGTCCGTGCTGGGACGGCGGAAGTTGACGATGATATCGTCCGTTCCCTGGACGGCTTTCTTTTCGAGCATGCAGCCAGGCTTCTGGCTTTCCATAATCTGACGTACCTTTTCGACATCATCCACTTCAAAGGCGATATGAGCAATACCTCCCCTGCCATGATTGAAGTCCTTGAGGACCCCTTCACGGGGAATGATGAATTCGATAGGCGTACTGGTTTCACCTTTTTTAGTGAAAATGAGATCTGCATGGTAGGCGTCGACGAAACCGGAATAATCCACTTCCAGACCATTAGTCTTGATGAATTCATGGGCCTTTTCCAAGGTCGGCAAGACGATGCCGATATGGTGCAGGCGCATGGGATGCCATGTTTCGTTGAGCTTCCCTTTTTCCGGGCCAAGATTCTTAACGAAAGGATCTTCGCCGCGGCCGGTGATAGGTGCTGTCGTCTGGACATATTCAACGAGGATACCCTGGTTGGTCGTCGGGCGGCGGAAGTTGACGATAATGTCGTCCGTACCCTGGACAGCTTTCTTTTCTAACATGCATCCCGGACAATCTGCTTCCATTTCCTGGCGGACTGCTTCGACATCATCCACTTCGAAAGCGATGTGGGCGATGCCGCCGCGACCACCATTGAATTGGGTAAGCACGCCGGAGTGCGGGATAATCATTTCAATCGGGCTGGCAAATTCACCAAACTTGGTGAAAATGAGATCAGCCTGGTAAGCATCGACATAGCCGGCATAGTCGATTTCAAGTCCATTATTCTGCATGAATTCATGGGCTTTTTCTAAGGTCGGCAGGACAATGCCTACGTGGTGGAGTCTCATAGTCTTCATTTTTTCAACCCCATCGGGCCGTCCTGGAAGAGGCGGGCATCCATCGGTTTCGGATTATCAATGATGGGCTTGAAGTCCATGTGAGCGAGGATATCCTTTTCAATATCAATGCCCGGTGCGACTTCGATGAGTTTCAAACCTTCTTTGGTCAGTTCAAATACGCAGCGTTCCGTGATGTAGAGGACGTGTTTGCCATTGCGGGCTGCATAAGAACCGTTGAACGTGATCTGGTCGACAGCTTTGATGAACTTCTTGGCTTTGCCTTCCTGGAGAATCTTGACTTTGCCGTCTTCGACAGCGATTTTCAAGCCGCCAGCTGTAAAGGTGCCGCAGAAGTAAACATTCGGCGTCTGCTGGGAAATATTCGGGAAACCGCCGCAGCCGGCAACGTTAGTACCGAACTTGCTGACGTTGATGTTGCCCGAGCCATCGCACTGAGCCAGGCCGAGATAAGCGATGTCCAGACCGCCGCCATCGTAGAAGTCGAACTGGTAAGTATGGTCGATGATAGCATCGGCATTACGGGAAGAACCGAAGCGGGCACCGCCCTGCGGTACACCACCGATAGCGCCACCTTCGACGGTCAGGGTAATCGTATCAGCGATACCTTCTTCACCGGCAACAGAAGCAACGTATTCCGGGGCACCGACGCCGAGGTTGACGACAGCGTTTTCAGTCAATTCCAAAGCACCGCGGCGGCCGATGATTTTCTTAGCGCTCATGGGGAGAACTTCGTCAGCTGCGCCTTCAGGAGCACGATGTTCGCCGCTGAGGGACGGATCGTATTCGCAGTCATACGTCTGCTGATGGTCTTCCGGAGCTGCTACGACGACGTAGTCGACATAGATGCCAGGAATCTTGACCATGCGCGGGTCGAGACTGCCGTGAGCAACGACGTTCTTGACCTGGACGACGACTTTACCGCCACAGTTGTGAACAGCCTGAGCTACGGAAGTGCTTTCGAAAGGCCCGATTTCTTCGTCCATGGTGATGTTGCCCGATTCATCGGCATAAGTACCGCGGAGGAAAGCTACGTTGACCGGGAAGGTCGGGTAGAAAAGCTGTTCATGGCCATCGACTTCAATCAATTTGACCAAGTCTTCTTTGGTTACGTCATTGAGCTTGCCGCCAAGCTGACGGGGATCGAGGAAAGTTTCCAGACCGATGTCAGTGAAGACGCCGAGTTTGTGACCTGCCAAAGCGCGGAACCAATGAACCAGCGTGCCCTGCGAGAAGTTGTACGCTTCGATCTTGTTTTCGACAGCCAGTTTACCGATAGCCGGTACTGTCTGCCAATGACCGATGATGGCGCGTTTCAAAAGACCGGTGTGTGCCAGATGTTCAGCAGCACGGCCATCACGTTTACCCTGAGAGCCTGCATAGATGTAGGTCAGGTTCTGCGGAGTGTTCGTATCCAGGAACCGTTTTTCCAAGGCTTTGGTCAGTGCTTCCGGATGGGCGCTGCTGACAAAACCGATAGACGTAATCGTGTCATTGTCTTTTACGAGCTGAGCTGCTTGTTCAGCTGTAATGATTTCTACTTTTCTCATTACCGTAACTTCCTCCTGCTAAATGGAATGTATCGACGCTACTGTCGCATGCCTTTGTGAAAAATTTCCAAAGGTGAATTACTGACTAGAATCATATCATGGAAAATCCATAACGTCAATGAATAAATCTGGACAAATTAGTCAAAAAGCATAGAAAATATACAAATCAATTCCACTTTAGAATTATAAATTTTGATATTTATAATTATTTATCAAGCAGCGATTTTCCATGGAGTTCCCTCTATAAAACGGCTTATATACTGGTATATAGAGGATACTTCAAAGTGCCTATCTTTTATATTAATAAAATCATTTATCATAAAATAAGAAACTCCCGTAAAATAGCCATGACCAAAAGGTACTGTTAAAAATCAAGCATGATAATTCGTTATGATATGTGAAATTTCGTACTTATTCTTTCGTTCTAGAATAGTTCGTAATAGGAATATTCATAATAAAAAAAAGAAGCTGCCCTGTAAAGACAACTTTTTCTCGAGTTCTAAGTTTGCAGTTTGTAGTTTGCAGTGAAAGCCAAAGGGGCTGTCGCACGATGGCAGAAACCTTCGTGCGACAGCCCCTTGTTCTTACCCTACCAGGACCTGTCCAAAGTAGACGATGGCACCTAAGAGGATGATATACGGTACATAAACTTTCATGATTGCCTGGAGGATTTCGTTATCCTTGCCAGTCAGCGAGATAGCACCAACGGCGATGGCGATACTCTGAGGCGAAATCATTTTGCCTGCACAGGTACCGGCCGAGTTGGCAGCAGCCAGCCAGGCTTTATTGGCATTGATAGCAGCAGCTGCATCGGTCTGAAGGTTCCCGAAGAGGACGTTACTGGACGTACCGGAACCGGTGATGAACGTGCCGACAGAACCGATAAGCGGTGCGATGGCCGGATACATCATCCCCGTCGCTTCAACAGCTGTGCGGGCGATATCCGAGGTCATGCCGCTGTAGCCCATGACTTTAGCCGTAGCGATGACGGCGATGATCGTAATGATCGTATTGCGGAGCCCTTTGATGGTGTTCAGCAAGACGAAGAACATTTCACTGAAGCGGGCCGACTGCGCTTTACCACTGATGAAGGCCGCCAACAAGATGAGGATACCCGGGGTATTGACCCAGATGAAGGTATAAGGTACGCCGCCCTGACCCGTATAGATGAGGACCGACGATTTAATAGCCA
>CABMPA010000107.1 GCA_902388315.1 uncultured Megasphaera sp.
CTGTTATGGAGCAGAGGCGTGTCACGCCGCTGACGACGGCTGGCTGTTTTGCCGCCATTATGCTGGTCTTTGCGCTTCTTAGTACCTATGTGCCGATTTTTTCTTTTATTGGCTATTTCATCATGCCTGTTCCCATGGTCATCATCTTCATGAAATACGGCCTGCGCCAGACGGTGCTCCTGGGGGTGACAGTGGGCTTCCTCATGGGGCTGTTCATCGACCCGGTGACGGCGCTGGTCCAATTCCTGAGTTTTGGTTCTGTCGGCCTGGCCCTGGGGGCTGGTTTTCGCTATGAATGGTCGGCTGTACGCTTATTGGGGACCGTTACGGCTGCCCTGGTCACCGTTTTCGTTTTCATCGCTCTCTTGTCCTATGCCGTCCTGGATGTCAATGTTTTCACTCAGATGAATGATTTCTTTACGCAGTTCATGGACAGCATGATGGACCAGTACCAGCAACAGGGCATGTCCGAGGTCAAATTGGCCGAAACGAGGGCCCAGCTCAACCAGGTCCGGGAGATGCTGCCGTCTCTGCTGCCTATGTTCCTCTGCCTGGGGACCGCCATCATTGCCTATGCGAACATCAAAGTTTCCCAGGTCATCCTGCGCCGGCTCGGCTTCTCGCTCAAGGCTTTTTTGCCTATCCGTTATTGGGAAATACCCCGTAGTATGATATACTTATATATATTGGCATTGGTCATGAAATACTGGGGAGTGACACGGGACATCACCTGGCTCAATATCATCGGCATGAATCTCAATCAGATTGCCTTCTTCTTCATCTGTATCCAGGGGATTGCCTTCGTCTTTTATCTCCTCAGCCGCCGTTTCCATTTAGGGAATGGCCTTCAGGCCCTGATCCTCATCTCATTTTTTGTCATGCCTGTTTTTTCGTATGCTGCCTTTTTAGCCGGCATCTTCGACATGCTTACGAATTATCGAAAAAAAGGTCGTACGCTTTAGTACGCAGGGGGCGGAACCATGTTTAAAACATTGCTGTCAAGGCGATCGGAAGAACCTTTCTTCCTGATTACGGTCTTGCTGCTTATCATCATCGCTGTATATAATTGGGTTATTGCCCTGCTGGCATTAATCCTTATTGGCGGAGCCTATGTCCTGACCCGTAAGAATCATAACGAACGCAACCGGGAAATCAGCCAGTTCTTCGATGCTATCTCTAAGAGCGTCGACCAGGCTTCGACGTATGCGGTACAGAATCTGCCTATCGGCATTGCCATCATCGATATGCAGTCCAATCTATGCTGGGCCAACAGCGTCTTTCGCGACTGGGTTGGCGACATCGACAACGATCAACAGCTGGACCATATCATGCCTAATTTGAAAGTCGATAAGTTCTGGGGGAAATCGGGGTATTTCTTCGAGCATATCGGCGAACGCTATTATCGTGTCGTCTATAAGTATTTGCAGACGGAAGCTGCTGAAGACGATAACTACCTCATCCTTTATTTTGAAGATATTACCGAGACGGAACGGCAGAAGCTGAATTCTCTGGCAGCTGTCCCCGTTTTCTGCGATATCGAGATCGACAACCTGGAAGAAGTTGCCAAAGGGATGACGGCTGTCCAGCGGGCTACTCTGGTGACGAACGTCAACAACTGCCTCATCGGCGAATTGTCCGGCCATAATTGCTTCATCTGGGCTTATGGCAATGAAAAGTATATTGCCTGTATGAGCCGGGATACGTTGGAATATTACAAGGAAGATAACTTTTCCTTCCTGGAAAAGATACGGTCCATCCATACAGTCAACCGGATCCCGGTGACGCTCAGTATGGGTATCGCCCTCTTTCCCAGCGATGTCATTGCAGCCGGGAAAGCCAATTTCAGCGAACTGGCTACCAAGGCCCGGGCTGGCCTCGACTTGGCCCTGGGCCGCGGCGGCGACCAGGTCGTCGTCTATGAAGAAGACGGGTCGCCTCATTTTTATGGCGGCAAGACGCGCTGCGTCGAAAAAAATACCCGTGTCCGGGCCCGCGTCGTCGCCCAGGCGATCCACGAACTCATCGATACGTGTGACATGGTCCTGGTCATGGGCCATGAACGGGAAGATTATGACAGCATCGGCGCTGCCGTCGGCGTCGCCCACATGGCCCGCCTGGCTGGCAAACCGGTACACGTTGTCGTCAGCAACCAGACCGATGCCATCCGGCGCCTGGAACACCAGATCATGGACAATCCGGACTTCAAGGACCTGCTCATCTCGGCAGAAACGGCTGAGAACATCTGCAACAGCCAGACCCTGCTGTTCATCGTCGATACGCACCGCCCGGATATGACCGTAGCGCCGGCCCTGCTGGAAGAAACGGACCGCCGCGTCGTCATCGACCATCATCGCCGCAGTTCGGACTTCATCAAGAAGCCGTTGTTGACCTATACGGAAACATCGAGCTCTTCGACGAGCGAACTGGTGACGGAACTCTTGCAGTATTTCCAGGAAGATGTAGAATTGACCAAGATAGAGGCGACAGCCCTCTATGCCGGCATCATTGTCGACACCAAGAATTTTGCTGTCCAGACCGGCGTCCGCACTTTTGATGCTGCGTCCTACCTGCGCCGCTGCGGGGCCGATCCGGATATCGTCCGCGAATTGTTCAGCTGCGATTTCGATACCGTCAAGGACAGGGCCGCGATTTTATCCGGCGCTCAGATCAGCGATGGAATCGCCATGGCCAGCTGCCCGAAGGGCCAGCATAATGCCACGATCATTGCCGCCCAGGTAGCGGATATGCTGATTAACATCGATAATGTCGAAGCCAGCTTCACTTTTTATTATCTGGCTGAGGACTGCATCGGCGTCAGTGCCCGCTCGAAGGGCGAAATCAATGTACAATTAGTTATGGAAGCCTTGGGTGGCGGCGGTCATCGCACGGTGGCCGGTGCCCAGCTCCATGGCCGTACCCTGGTGGAATCACAAGGGGACGTCATGGCGGCTCTCCATGAAATCATAGACCAAGATAAGGAGATTGATGAAAAATGAAAGTAATCTTATTACAGGATGTAAAGAAACTCGGCAAGAAAGGGGACATCATCGAAGTATCGGAAGGCTATGGCCGCAATTTCCTTCTGCCCCGCAAATTAGCCGCTCCCGGCACGTCGGAAAACCTCAACGATGCTAAACAGAAGAAAGCGGCTGCTAAGCACAAAGCCCAGGTCGCTTCGGATGAAGCCGTCATCCTGGCCAGCCAGCTGAAAAAAGTTGAACTCACCATTCCTGTCAAAGTCGGCGAAGGCGGCAAAGTCTTCGGGGCCATTACGGGCAAGACTATCAGCGAAGCAGCCAAATCCCAGTATGATATCGATTTGGACAAGAAGAAAGTAGAAATCAAGGATCCGATTAAAGCGCTCGGCGATTATGATGTCACTATCCGCGTCCATCCGACGATTACCAGTGTCATCAAAATACACGTTGTAGAAGGCTGATCATAAGCCATAAGGGGATACAATGAAAGAATTATTGGACAAATTATTACAGCGCCATAAGTACCTCGAACCGACGGCGGAGGAAGAACTCCGCCGTCAGGTTAACGTGCTTTATGGCGCTTTTACTGGTCTTATAGGGTCTGAAAAGATGGTCCTCCGGGCCAGCAAATACTCGGCCTTGTCGTACATTCATTCGGAAGACCCGCGCCAGCGCCTGGTCGGGCTGCAGCGCCTGATCTATGAAGACGTCTCGTATGATAAAGTGCCTGACGACGATGAAGTCATCAACGTCCTCAACGACCTGGAAATGGTCCTGGCTGAAATGCTGGCCCGTCAGGCCGTCGAAGAACGGCTGGAAAAGAAAATCAGCCAGCGTATGGATGAAAAGCAGCAGGAATACGTGCGGGAAATCAAGATGGAACTCATCAAGGAAGAACTGCACGATGTAGAAACGCCGCAGACCAGGCGCAAGCTCAAGGCATTGGATGATTTGGAAAAAGTCAGCCTGACGGAATCGGTCATGGAACGGGTCCGTCCGAAGCACCTCAGTGCCATCGTCGGCCAGGAACGGGCTGTCGAAGCCATGCAGAGCAAGCTGGCGTCCGTTTATCCGCAGCACCTGCTCCTCTACGGGCCGCCGGGAGTCGGCAAGACGACGGCCGCCCGCATTGTCCTCGACGAAGCCAAGAAGCTTCCCTTCACGCCGTTTGGGCCTGATGCGCCCTTTGTCGAAACGGACGGGACGACGCTGCGTTGGGATTCACGGGATATGACTAACCCCTTGATCGGTTCGGTTCACGACCCGATTTACCAGGGCGCCCGCCGCGATTTAGCTGATACGGGGATACCGGAACCGAAACCGGGCCTGGTTACAGACGCCCATGGCGGCATCTTATTCATCGACGAAATCGGTGAAATGGATCCCATGCTGCTCAACAAGCTGCTGAAGGTCATGGAAGACAAACGTGTCCGTTTTGAATCGGCTTATTACGATGAAGATGACCCGAATGTACCGAAGTACATCAAGAAACTCTTCGCAGAAGGGGCGCCGGCCGATTTCATCCTCATCGGGGCTACGACACGGGACCCGTCGGAAATCAATCCGGCTATCCGGTCGCGATGCGCAGAAATCTTCTTCGAACCCCTCATCCCGGCGGATATTGAGAAAATCGTCATCAATGCCGCGGCTCAGTTAGGCGCGGAACTGGAAGATGGCGTAGCCAGGATGATCAGTGAATTCACTATCGAAGGGCGGAAAGCTGTCAATATCCTGGCCGACACCTATGGCCTGGCTGTGTTTAAGTCGGGCTCCAAGGACCACGTGCGCATTACCTGCGACCATGTCCGCCGCGTCGCCCAGATAAGCCGCCTCGTACCTTATGTGACTGAAAAGGCCAGCCATACGCCTGCCGTCGGCAAGGTCTTCGGCCTCGGCGTCGCCGGCTATCTCGGTTCGGCTATTGAAATCGAAGCTGTTGCGTTTCCGGCGCGGGCACCGGGGAAGGGGTATTACCGCTTTAACGATACGGCCGGTTCCATGGCCAAGGATTCCATGTTCAATGCAGCCGCTGTCGTCCGGCGTATTACTGGCAAGGAACTGTCCGATTACGACGTCAACATCAACTTTGTCGGCGGCGGCAATATCGACGGCCCATCAGCAGGCTGTGCCATTACGACGGCCCTCATCTCGGCCGTCACCAGGACGCCGGTCCGTCAGGATATGGCTCTGACCGGGGAAATTTCCATCCAGGGGCAGGTCAAACCCGTCGGCGGTGTCTTTGAAAAGGCTTATGGCGCCCGCCAGGCCGGTATGAAAGGCATCATCATCCCAAAAGAAAATGCCCATGATATCCCGGAACGTCATTTGGGCCTGGATATCCACTATGCCGTCACCATCGACGACGTACTGAAACTGATGCTAGTCGGACAGGGGGAAGCATAATATGGAACAGCGGATTCCACCGCAGAATGTAGAGGCCGAACAGGCCGTTTTGGGGGCGATGCTCCTGTCCCATGACGCCGTCATCGTCGCCATGGAAAAACTTCAGCACCGGGATTTTTACCGTGATGTCCATCGCATCATTTTCGAGGCTATGGAACACCTCCATCGGGAGAATAAAGAAATCGACGTCATCACCCTGCCGGAAGAATTGAAACGCATGAAGAAACTCGATGATGTAGGCGGTATCCAATATGTCCTGGACTTGCCGAACCTGGTGGGGTCAGCGGCCAATATCGGATATTACGCTAACATTGTCGCTGAGAAAGCCTTGTCACGCAATCTTATTTCAACGTGTACCGAGCTGACGACAGAGGCCTATGATGGCGAAAAAGAACCGGAAGCCCTCCTGGACGATGCGGAACGGCGTATCCTCCAGCTATCGGATACGAAGAACCGCGGCGACTTTGCTTCTGTCGGGACCGTCGTCGAAGCGACACTCGATAAAATCACCAAACTCTATGAAAACAAAGCGGGTCTGACGGGCCTGCCGACAGGTTTTCGTGACCTGGACCGCATGACGTCGGGGCTACAGCCGTCAGATTTGATTCTGGTCGCTGCCCGTCCGAGTATGGGCAAGACGGCTTTTACTCTGAACATCGCTCAGAACGTCGGCGTCCGCCAGCATAAAACGGTAGCCTTCTTTTCCCTGGAAATGTCTCAGGAACAGCTCGTCCAGCGCCTGCTCTGCCAGATTGCCCATATCGACTCGCAGAAATTGCGCACGGGCCAGCTCAACAGTGATGAAGAATGGACGCGCCTGACCGATGCCTGCGATAAGCTTTATGAATCGCCGATTTATATTGACGATACGCCGGGCATTTCCGTGGCCGAAATGCGCTCGAAAGCACGGCGCCTCAAGTCGGAACATGGTCTGGATCTGATCATCGTCGACTACCTGCAGCTCATGCAGGGCCGCAATGCTGAAAGCCGTCAGCAGGAAATCTCCGAGATTTCCCGGTCCCTCAAGGCCCTGGCGCGGGAATTGAAAGTGCCGCTCATCGCCTTGTCGCAGCTCAGCCGAAGTGTCGAAAGCCGGCAGGATAAGCGGCCTATGCTCAGTGACCTCCGTGAATCTGGGGCCCTGGAACAGGATGCGGATATCGTTTCCTTCTTGTATCGCGAAGATTATTACGATAAGGAAACGGAAAACCAGCACATTACCGAAGTCATCCTGGCCAAGCACCGCAACGGTCCTGTCGGGGCGGTCAAACTGTACTTTAAGAACGAGTTCACGTTGTTCCTCAACCTGGACACGCAGCACGAAGGGTAGTTACAAATTCATTTAAAAAAAATTGAAAAAAAGACTTGCATTATTCCGTGGGGTATAGTATACTAATCAAGTCAGCGGTTCTGACAGAGACTTTTGAAACGAGGTTCTGCCTCATCAGAAGAAACAAGAAAAGCTGATAAAAAAGTTCTTGACAGAACGGAAGTCCTTTGATATAATAGACTACGTTCCACGGAACAGTAAGCCAACGTAGCTCAATTGGTAGAGCAACTGACTTGTAATCAGTAGGTTGTAGGTTCAAGTCCTATCGTTGGCTCCAGTAAATGGTGGGGTTCCCGAGTGGCTAAAGGGAGCAGACTGTAAATCTGCCGGCGTTTGCCTTCGAAGGTTCGAATCCTTCCCCCACCACCAATTATCGCGGGGTGGAGCAGTTGGTAGCTCGTCGGGCTCATAACCCGAAGGTCGTAGGTTCAAGTCCTGCCCCCGCTACCAAATTTTTTACTGCCAAGTAAAAAACAACTTCATAATTGGCTTTGACCAGTTCATAAGCTGTTGTAGCTCAGTCGGTAGAGCGTATCCTTGGTAAGGATAAGGTCACCGGTTCAATC
>CABMPA010000108.1 GCA_902388315.1 uncultured Megasphaera sp.
CTGAGTCCCTTTGACGACGTTGCCGTCGATAGTCAATTTATCATCGCAAAAGAGCGCTGCCGCTCTGACGTAGGTCGGATGTTCCTTGGTAAGAATCCGGGCTGCCAGCGTGTCCTCCGTATCGTCTTCGTAGACCGGTACGGCCGACTGCAAGATGATCGGGCCGGCATCCATGTCGGGAACGACGAAATGGACAGTGCAGCCAGCAATCTTGACACCGGCTTCGACGGCCTGGCGCTGGGCGTGGAGGCCGCGGAACGACGGCAGCAGGGCCGGATGGATGTTGAGCATCTTGTGTTCATAATGGGAAATGAAGTCACTGCTCAAGAGGCGCATGAAGCCGGCCAGGCAGATGACATCGGCCTGATAGGGTTCGATGGCGTCGAGGATGTATTTTTCAAAGGCTGCTTTCGAGTCGAAGGATTTGCGGTCGGCCAAAATGACCGGCACGCCCCATTCCTTAGCCCGGTCCATGACCGGGGCACCCGGGATGTCGCAGACCAGGGCCTTGATTTCCGCATTGATCGTGCCGGCTTCGATGGCATCGTGGAGGGCAATGGCGTTAGAGCCACGGCCCGATGCGAAAATGACCATCTTCTTCTTAGTCATGGAACACGCCTCCCCGCAGAGTTACGGGTACGTCCGAATCGACGACTTTACCGATGACATAGGCTTTTTCATCGCGGTCAGCCAGGTTCTTGAGGACAGCATCGGCGTCTTTTTCATCGACGATCATAATCATGCCGATGCCCATGTTGAAGGTGCGGTACATTTCCTTGGCATCGACGTTGCCCCATTTCTGGAGGAGTCCGAAAATCGGCAGCTGCGGCCACGACGTGACATCGATATCGACGCCGACGCCCTTGGGCAGGACGCGGGGGATATTTTCATAGAAGCCACCGCCGGTGATGTGGACCATGCCCTTGACGGTGAAGTTCTTAATGATCGGCAGGCACGGACGCGGATAGAGGCGGGTCGGTGTGAGCAGGCATTCGCCGATGGTCATGCCCAGTTCATCGACGTACTGGTCGAGCTTCATGTTCTGCTGTTCCAGGACGATCTTGCGGACCAGGGAGAAGCCGTTGGAGTGGACCCCTGTCGACGGCAGGCCGATGAGGACGTCGCCGGCCTTGATATTTTCGCCGGTAATGACCTTGTCGCGGTCGACGATGCCGACGCCGAAGCCAGCCAGGTCATAGTCGTCTTTAGCATAGAAGCCAGCCATTTCAGCCGTTTCGCCACCGAGGAGGGCGCAGCCCGATTCCTGGCAGGCATTGGCAACGCCTTTGACGATAGTCGCAACCTGGACCGGGTCGAGCTTGCCGACGGCGATGTAGTCCAGGAAAAAGAGCGGTTCGGCGCCCTGGACGAGGACGTCGTTGATGGACATGGCGACGCAGTCCTGACCGACCGTATCGTGTTTGCCCATCATGATGGCCAGGCGCAGCTTGGTGCCGACACCGTCGGTGCCGCTGACCAGGATCGGTTTCTTGATGTCACTGTTCATCAGGGAAAAGAGGCCGCCAAAACCGCCGAGGTCGCCGAGGACTTCCGGACGGTACGTAGCTTTTACCGAATCTTTCATCAATTCTACGGCTTTGTTGCCAGCATCGATATCGACGCCGGCATCAGCATAAGTCAATCCTTTATTTGTGTTCGAGAGCATATTTTTCTCCTTCCTCATTGGCCTGCGGAGTGTCCGTAGGATAGTCGTTATTGAAGCAAGCTAAGCACATATCTTCCTTGGGGATATGTTCGACAGCCCGGTTGAGGCCGTCAATGGAAATGAAATGGAGTTTGTCGACGCCGATATATTTCTGGATCTGTTCGACACTGAACGTCGAGGCGATGAGTTCCTTGCGGACCGACGTGTCGATGCCGTAGAAGCAGGGATATTTGATAGGCGGTGCCGATACGCACATGTAGACTTCCTTGGCGCCGGCTTCACGCAGGAGCTTGCAGATGATGCCGCTCGTCGTGCCGCGGACGATGGAATCGTCGACCATGACGATGCGCTTGCCCTTGACGACGGACTTGACGACATTCAGCTTCATGCGGACAGCCAGTTCACGCTGTTTCTGGTTCGGCTTGATGAAAGTACGGCCCATGTAACGGTTCTTGATGAGGCCGTGCTTGAAGGGGATGCCCGAAGCCTGGGCATAGCCGATGGCTGCCGTATTGCCGCTGTCGGGGACGGAAATGACGATATCCGCATCATACTGCGTTTCGTTCCACATTTCCCGGCCCATGTTCAGGCGGGCCTGGTAGACGTCCTGACCGTCGATGACGCTGTCCGGACGGGCGAAATAAATGTATTCAAAGGAACAGACCTGTTTGCGCGGTGCCTTGGCAAAAATCGACGATTTGACGCCTTTTTCGTTGATCTGTACGAATTCGCCGGGCAGTACATCGCGGACGAACTTGGCGCCGATGGCATCGAGGGCACACGTTTCCGAAGCCAGGACCCAGCCGCCTTCATCGGTACGGCCGATGCACAGCGGACGGAAGCCATAGGGGTCGCGGACGCCGTAGAGCGTATCTTTCGTCATGAGTACCAGCGAGTACGCCCCCTGGATGCGGTTCATGCTTTCCATGATGCGTTCTTCGATGGTGTCTTTCTGGCTGCGGCTGATGAGGTTGACGATGATTTCACTGTCCATGGTCGTCTGGAAGGTCGCGCCGCCGCGGTCCAGTTCTTCCCGCAGGACCCGGGTGTTGGTCAGGTTGCCGTTATGGGCCAGCGCCAGCTGTCCCATGGGCGTGTATACGGCCAGAGGCTGGATATTGCGGGGATTATTGGAGCCTGTCGTCGAATAGCGGACGTGGCCGATGCCGACGGGGCCGCCTTCTTCATCAGGTACGCCGTTGGCGAAGACCGTACTGATGAGGCCCATGCCGCGGAACGTATGGATATCCTGGCCGTCAGTCAGGGCGATGCCGCCGCTTTCCTGGCCACGATGCTGTAATGCGAACAACCCCCAGTAAATATAGCGGGGAATATCGAGGTGTTTATCATAAATACCTAAGACACCACATTCTTCATGCTGCTTATCCCAAATCGGATCGTAAAACATGAATTAAACCTCCTGTTATAACGAAAAATAGTCTGTACATGCCCTTAGAGGGACTTTACGGTTTCTTGCAACTTCTGGTTCTTTTCCATGACTTCTTGGGCCATGTGTTCGCGATAGGCCTTATATTTCTCAGCCAAGGCAGCATCACTGGCAGCACCGATCTGTACGGCCAGGAGCGCCCCGTTCTTGGCGCCGTTGATGGCGACGGTCGCAACAGGAATCCCCGACGGCATCTGTACGATGGCCAGCAGCGCATCCATGCCCTGCAGGCTGCCGCTTTCCAAGGGGACACCGATGACAGGCAGCGTCGTATAGCTGGCGACGACACCGGGCAGATGAGCTGCCATGCCGGCACCGACAACAAAGGCACTGATGCCCCGTTCTTCGGCTGTCGAAACGAATTCCCGGACAGCTGCCGGCGTGCGGTGGGCCGACGCTAACAAGACTTCATATTCAACACCAAATTCCTTAAAAATAGCAATCGCTTTTTTCATGACGGGAAAATCAGAATCGCTTCCCATAATCAAACCGACCTTCAACAGAGACCCCTCCTTAGAAAAATAAAACCCAAAAGTGACGCAGTATCACCTTTGGGTTTTCAGTTAGACACACGGAGACTGTTTACAAACGGCAAAGAACCTGTCCATAAACGTCTTGTCATAGTGCATCTCCTTATTGATTGAAAGATTATCAAACACACTTTGATTCTATCAAAAACCCGTAGGACTGTCAATGAAAATTCCCCTTTCCACCGCAGTTTGTACACGGATTGTCCCGGCTATGTTACAATGTAGGAAAATGACCATCACGGAGGGATTATTATGGAATTAAATGACCAGCAGCAGGAAATCGTCCGCGACTTGTCGCAGCCCATCCTGCTCAATGCTCCGGCCGGTACGGGCAAGACCCGCGTCCTGGCCTGCCGGGTCGCACATATCCTGGAAACAGGAGCCGCCGAAGGGTCGCAGATACTCTGCCTGACTTTTACCAATCGGGCCTGTAAAGAATTGAAGAGCCGCATCCTCTCTACGGCCCATGAAAAGGGCCTGGCTGTCATCGTCAAGACGATCCACAGCTTCTGTTACAGCCTCATCAAAGAAGAAACGAAGCGTCAGAGCGACCGATACAACGATTTTTTGCTCTACGATGACGAAGACTGCCGGCAGATCATCGACAGCCTCCCTGCCGCAGCGTCGGCCCCGGGCAACGATACGCAGGCCCTGCAGAATTTCATCGAATTTGCGAAGAAACAGCGCGTCATTCCGGACCTCCACGATTTCACGGCGCCCAAAGAAGCCCTCCAGGCCTGGCTCCATGACCACGGCACGGAGCTGGTCCGGCAATACGATGCCGTCCTGGCCGACAACCACGCCGTCGACTTCACGGACCTCATCACAGGGGCCTATGAATTTCTCACGGATGACACCTGCTGCCAGCGCTGGCGGGACCGCTTCCGCTTCATCGCCGTCGACGAAATGCAGGACACGAGCGAAGTCGAATACGCCGTCATCAGCCGCCTCTTCCCGGGACGCAACATCCTCCTCTGCGGCGACTATTTCCAGACCATTTACGAATGGCGCGGCTCCTATCCCGAACACATCGTCGAACAATTCCGGAAAGCCTATCATCCCCGGGAAATCACCTTTACGACCAACTACCGGGCCACCCAGCTCCTCCTGAAAGCCTCCGAAAGCTGTCTGAGCCGCCTCTTCGGCCAGGTAACCGTCCAACACATCTATCCCCAGCCCGGCCAGGCCGCAGCCGCCGTCCCCGGCGAGCCCATCGTCGTCCACCAGGCCGACACCTTTCTCGACGAAAGCCGCTGGATTTTCCAGGAACTGATGCGGCTGCCGCCAGAAGAACGGCTGAAGGCCTGCGTCCTCGTGCGCGGCAACCGCCAGGCCCAGCAGCTGTGGACGGGCATTACGGCTCATAATCTCCACTATCCGCCAGAATCCCAGCTGCCCGTCACCTGCATCGACCAGTTCCACCTGTTCAAGCGCCAGGAATGTAAAGACGTCCTGGCCTATCTGCGGCTGCTGCTGAACAAGCACGACAATCTGAGCTTAAGGCGCATCCTGCTGCGCTTCGTCCCCCGCATCGGTCAACGGACGGTAGAAACCATCGAAAGCGAATCCTATCGCTGCCTGGGCCTCCGGCTCTGCGATTTCATCGACCCCATTTCCCAGGAAACAGGCGACCCCTATGGCCTTCTGCTGTCTGCGTTAGAGGTCGGCCGCATCGTCGTCTTCGACGTCGAAAGCACCGGGACCGACACGACGACCGATGAAATCATCCAGATTGCCGCCGTCCGACTCGACGCCCAGGGCCGGGTCACAGACACGTTCAACACCTACGTCCGCGCCAGCCACCCCGTCGGGGCTTCGTTCTACGTCCATCACATCAGTGACGAAACCCTGGCCGCACAAGGAATGGAACCGCGCCAGGCCCTGGCGGCCTTCCTGGAATTTGCCGGGGACGCCGTCATCGTCGGCCACAACGTCACGTATGACCTGTCCATCCTGCACAGCGAGCTGCAACGCCTGGGCATGGCCGAGAATGGCGACTTCCCCTATTATGACACGCTGGACATATACCGCCGTTTCTATCCTAACCTGCTCAACCATAAACTGGCCACGCTGAGTGAAACCTTTCCTATCGATCACCAGCCATCGCACGACGCCTTCGACGACATCCTGGCCACGGCCGGCCTCCTATGCTATGCCATAAAGGAACAGATAGCGCCCGCCACGACGGCCCGCCGCGCTTCCATGGCCATCTATCTGCCCCTCTTCGCTCCATTCAGCCGCGACATCGCGGCTTTGCGCCGCCTGTCCTACCAGGGCCGTCCAACAGCTGTCATCGCCGCCGTCATGAACGAAGGCGGCGTCAAGGACTGGTATGAAAGCCATCGCGACCCAGCCGATGCAGCCCATCATATCGACCGCCTGGAAAACGTGCGCAAGCTCTACCGCATCGCCAGGGAAACAGACGACCCGGCCCAGGATCCCCGCGACGCCCTGGCGGAATTCCTCAAGCTGACAGCCCTGTCCAACAGCGAGCTGGACAGTATGCTGGCCAAGGACCCGAAAATCCCGATCATCACCATCCATCAGGCCAAAGGGCTGGAATTCGACTACGTCTTCCTGGCCTGCCTGGAAGACCGGGTCTTCCCGACTTTCTGGTCCGTAAAGAAAGGAAATATCGAAGAAGAAAAACGCCTCTTTTATGTCGCCATCACGCGGGCCAAAAAGAGGCTGTATCTGAGCTGGCACCAGGGAAGCGGCAATCAGCGCTATGCACCGAGCCGCTTCCTCCAGAGCCTGGACTCCCAATATATCGAAGTTAGATGAGGCCGGCAATACCTAAGACCAGGCCTAAGACACCGGAGCCGATGAGGACCTTGATGACGCCGATTTTGCGCCGCGTCGCCGCAATGGCCAGGATAAGGATGGCCAGGCCGCCGAGACTGAAAGCGGACCAGTCATTGGGCAGGGTTTCCGTATTCCACAAAGCCAGGAGGATGAAGCTCAGGCTGGCGACGCAGATGAGGGCGACGACAGCCGGGCGCAGACCGTTGAGGATGCCCCGGATAGGACCGATGTCACCGAACTTGAGGAAGACGCGTGCTAAAATAATCCCCAAGAAAAACGACGGCGTGACGAAACCCAGGGTGGCAGCCACAGCTCCGCCCAGTCCGGCGATTTTGGTGCCGACGAAGGTCGCGGCATTGATGCCGATCGGTCCCGGAGTCATCTGAGAAATGGTGAATATATCGACAAATTCGCTCATAGAGAGCCAATGAAAGGTATCTACGACGCTGGCCTGGATCAGCGGCATGGACGCATAGCCGCCGCCGACACAGAAAGCCCCGACTTTACAGAATTCCCAAAAAAGTAACAGATATATCATGATAAGTCCCTCCCCTTAGTCGTACTTCTTGTCGCGCATGAAAGCGAAGCCGATGATGCCGTCGATGACGATGAGTGCCATAATATTGACATCAAAGCATAAGTTGGCAATGAATGTCGCCACGATGATGGCAATCGGCAGGAGGAGCTTCTTCTTTCCCTGCTTGATGAGAAGGTCGATGCCGACATTGACGATGAGGGCCGTCGCCCCGCACTGCATACCGCGGAGAATCATCTTGAT
>CABMPA010000109.1 GCA_902388315.1 uncultured Megasphaera sp.
TATAACTGAAGACGTGTTCGCCGCCGCACTGCGGCATAGCCGACGTCAGTTCGGCATAGGTCAGGCCGACGAAGAAGACCATGATACCGCCGATAGCGAAACCCAGCATGGCGCCGAGGACGCCGCCTTCCATGATCCAGTCGCCTGTCGATACGACCCAGCCCCAGCCGATCATGGCCCCGAAGGCGATGACCAGGACGTCCCAGGCACTCAGGACTTTATCAAAATCAGACTTTTTTGTCGCCATCTTTCATACCCCCTCAAGTCTCTTCAAAACGCATTTCGACGAAAGATTTGATGAACTTCGCCGTCTTTTCCCAGCCCAGGACACTGCTGTCGACCAGCAGGTGGCGGTTGTGACGGTCGCCGCGATAGGTGCCGGTAATGTATTTATACCGGCGGTGCAGGGCATTGTCATAATCCCGGATGACTTCTGCCGCATGGCGTTCGGATAGGTTCATCTTTTCCATGATGGTCTTGATGCGGACTTCCGTCGGTGCATAGACGAAGACGTTGACGACATTTTCCTGCCCCTTCAGGATGTAGTCGCTGCACCGGCCGATGATGACGCACGACGATTTGGCCATCTTGCGGATGACGTCGAACTGCGTGTAAATGACTTTATTCGACAAATTCGCATAGCGCGTTCCCAGGGACGTTTCAATCCCATAAGGAACGAAGTTCTTATTATCTGCTTCTTCTACGAGATGTTTTTCTACGCCGATTTTTTCCACGACTTTATCTACGAGATCCCGGTCGTAGTATTCGATTCCCAGCGACTTGGCCAGCATCTTGCCGATTTCCGGACCGCCGCTGCCGAATTCACATCCCACGGTAATGACGAAATGTTTCATTCCGTTCCCCCCTTTTTTTTAGAAAAGGTGCCTGCCAACCCCTCAATTCTGGCAGACACCTTCTCATACCCCTCTGTACTGTTTACTTATTTTGCCAATTCTTCAACCGATTCTTTGATGATGGCAATGGCCTTGTCGACGTGTTCCTTCTGGAGGATCAGCGGCGGAACCAGGCGCAGGACGTGTTCGCCGATAGCCGTCGACAGCATGTGTTTGTCGAAGCATTTATGCTTCAAGTCGACGCTGTTGATCTTGTCGTCGAATTCAAGCCCCAAGAAGCAGCCCTGGCCGCGGGCTTCCTTCAGATGCGGCAGTTTTTCGCGGGCCTGTTCCAGGAAGTATGCCCCCATCTTCTTGGCATTGCCGGCCAGGTCTTTGTCCAACAGTTCGTTGACTTCAGCCAAAGCCGCAGCGCAGCAGACCGGATGGCCGCCGAAGGTACTGCCGTGGGAGCCCATGGTGAAGGCTTTGGAAACGTCTTCGCGGGCGCAGATGGCAGCGATCGGCATGCCGCCGCCCAGGGCTTTTGCCATGGAAACGATATCCGGTTTGATGCCGTAGTTCATGTAGGACATGACGGCCCCGGTGCGGCACCAGCCGCTCTGTACTTCATCGAGGAGGAGGAGAATGCCTTTTTCATCGCACAGCTTGCGAAGGCCTGTGAGGAATTCTTTCGTTGCCGGATGGACGCCGCCTTCGCCCTGTACCGGTTCGACCATGATGCCGATGGTATTTTCCGTGATGGCGTCTTCAAAGGCTTTCAAATTGTTGAATTCCGCATATTTGAAGCCCGGTGTCATGGCACCGAAGCCGATCTGGCAGGCATTGTCCGGCTGGCCCGTAGCACTCATGGAACCAAAGGTACGGCCGTGGAAGGATTCTTTTGCCGTGATGATTTCGTATTTGTTGGGACCAAAGTGTTCGACGCCGTACTTACGGGCCATCTTGATCATGGCTTCGTTGGCTTCTGCCCCGGAGTTCTGGAAGAAAATCTTGTCCATGCCGATGGTCGTGCAAATCTTTTCAGCCAGCAGGGCCTGCGGGACGGTGTACGGATAGTTGAAGGTCTGCATGATGTCCATGCACTGGTCGATGACGGCCAGGACGACTTTGTCGTTGCAGCTGCCTGCACTATTGACGGCGATACCAGCGTAGAAATCAAGGTACGGTGTCCCGTTTTCATCATAGACGTACATGCCTTTGCCGCGTTCAGCAATCATGTCGAAGCGTTCGTACGTTTCGATCATGTACTTGTCTACTTTGGCTTTGATTTCTTCTTTGGTCAATCCTACATCGCGTAATCTCATTCGTAACTCCCCCTAAACTGATGAATTTATAAACAAATGATAACTAAAAGAGCTAGCAAAGAAATCCCCAAACAAAAACAGAGGCAAGGAAAGCTGATGTCCTATCAGGCTTCCTTGCCTCTTGTCTCTGTTATTTTCTTTGTTGGATATAGTGTAATACTTTATACTTTCTTTGTCAATATGTTATTTGCTTTTATTTTTATAAATCTGTGTTATTTTTGCTTTCTAATTTTAAATACAGTCTTTGCAAAGGTGTTTACAGTTTGACCGTCTTCAGTTCGCTGGCAGGCAGCGGGGCTTCCTTAACTTCCGCATCCATGGCGACGTCGATATGGGTAGCAAAGCGTTCGCCGTATTTGGCCTTGCAGTATAGGCCGAAGATGACGCCCAGCAAAGACCAGCCGGCGACCATGCCCCATTCCTGCGGAGCCAGGGCGGCACCGGAACCGGGGATGATGTACATGACGACCATGAAGGCCGACATGAGGACAGCCATGGCACCGACGAATTTATAATGGCGTACCTTATAGGGACGGACCATGTTCGGCGCCTTCTTGCGCAGGATCAGGAAGGAAATAGCGACCATGCAGTAGGCGACGCAGCAGCCGAAGTTGCCGGCATCGACGACCCAGACCAGCATCTTCTTGCCGAAGAAGGGCGCGATGATGGATAACAGGCCGATGAGCAAAAGCGCATTGATCGGTGTCTTATATTTGTCGTGCAATTTAGCGAAGACGTGCGGAATCATGTACGATTCAGCCATGGAATACATGGCACGGCTGCCGCCGATGAGGAAGGAGTTCCAGCTGGTGATGATACCGCAGAGGCCGCCGATGATGAGGACCTTGGCCATGATGGAGCTGCCAAAAGCCACAGCCATGGCATCGGCCGTGACCAGGCCGCCGACGCCTTTCATGGCAACGGCGATTTCCGAATTATTCATGACATAGCCGACACCGAAGATGATGAGGGCATAGAAGAGAACGGCCAGGACGATGGACAGAATCAGGATACGGCCGATTTTCTGCAAGGATACGGAAATTTCTTCCGCTGCCTGCGGGATGACGTCGAAGCCGATAAAATAGAACGGCGTCATGACGGCAACGGCCAGAGTCCCTTTGACCATATCCGTCGTCGTGGCGCCCATGAAGAGCTGGCCTTCGAGATTGGCCGTCGTCCCGGTCAGGGCCGATGCGGCGATGAGCAGGATACCGACGCCGCCGATGATGACCGTCAGGATGGTCTGCAAAATAGCTGCCGTCTTGGTCCCGACAATATTGATGGCCGTAATGAAGACAGAAACCAGAATGGCTACGGCCAGCCAGGAAGCATAAATATCGAAACCGGCAACGGTGTACATATAACCCGTCAGGAAATCAGGATAAATATAAGCGACGATGGTCGGCAGGGCGCAGGCTTCAAAGCAGACGACGCTGACATAGCCGAGGACGATCATCCAGGTACAAATAAAAGAACCAATGGGCCCCATGGCCTTATAACTGAAGACGTGTTCGCCGCCGCACTGCGGCATGGCCGACGTCAGTTCGGCGTATGTAAGGCCGACAAAGAAAATCATGACGCCGCCGATGGCGAACCCCAGCATAGCGCCGAAGACACCGCCGCCGGTAATCCAATCCCCTGTCGATACGACCCAGGCCCAGCCGATCATTGCCCCGAAGGCGATGACCAGGACGTCCCAGGCATTGAGCACTTTGTCAAAACTAGACTTTTTCGCTGCCATATGGCACTCCCCCTTGTAACACAGATAATTCATAGATAAAAACAAAAAAAGCAGAGACACCGTGTCGTATGGCACCGTTGCCTCTGCTTTATTTATTTTTTCGATGTATAAAGTATAATACTTTATTTTTGTTATGTCAATATCATATTTTAAATAAAGTATTAAGTTGCGCTGTTATATTTTTAATTTTTACTTGCGGAACAAGCCCATAGCCCTGGCCGCTTTTTCATAAGTGATGCTGGCCTTGGCATGTGCCTTGGCAGCGCCTTTGTCGAGGATATCGTCCAGTTCAGGATCGTCGACGAGCTGGCGGTAGCGCTGCTGGATGGGTTCCAGTGTCGAAATGACGGCTTCGGCGACGTCTTTCTTGAAGGCCCCATAGCCTTTGCCGGCATAAGCGGATTCGACCTGTTCATGGGTCTGGTCAGTCAGGGCCGAGAAAATTTCGATGAGGTTGGAAATGCCCGGCTTGTTTTCCTTATCGTAATGGACGGAGTTTTCGCTGTCCGTCTGGGCCCGTTTGATTTTCTTTTCGATAGCTTTCGGTTCGTCGAGGAGATAAATCGTCGCCGTCGTATTGTCATCGGACTTGCTCATCTTCTTCGTCGGTTCCTGGAGGCTCATGACGCGCGTACCGTCCTGGCCGAGGTAGATATCGGGGATAGTGAAGACTTCGCCGTAGAGGCGGTTGAAGCGCTGGGCCAGGTTGCGGGTGATTTCCATGTGCTGCTTCTGGTCATCGCCGACGGGGACGAAGTTGGTCTGATACAAGAGGATGTCCGCAGCCATGAGGGGCGGATAGGTCAAGAGGCCGGCCGGGATAGAATCGCCCCGTTTCGATGCCTTGTCTTTATACTGGGTCATGCGTTCCAATTCGCCGACATAAGACAAGGTAATCATCATCCAGCCCAGGAGTGCATGTTCCGGGACTTCCGACTGGACGAAGAGCGTCGACTTTTCCGGATCCAGGCCGGAAGCCAGGTAGATGGCAGCCAGTTCCCGCGTGCGCTGATGCAGGAGCTTCGGGTCCTGCGGGACTGTGATGGCATGCTGGTTGACGACGCAGTAATAACATTCGTTGCCGTCCTGGATTTTCGAGAAATTGCGCAGTGCGCCTAAATAGTTACCTAAAGTCAGATTGCCGCTCGGCTGGATACCAGAAAAAATAACAGACATGATAGATTCCTCCCTGTTCAATAAAAAAATCCTTCCATCCCTCACATTAGGGACGAAAGGAAAGTCATTTCCGCGGTACCACCCTGGTTGGCAAAACTGCCCGGCTCATATGCACACGTAGATGCATTCTTTCCTGGTAACGGTGAAAGTTCCGGCAGGACCTACTCGCGTTCAGCCTGCATCTCCCGGGCCCATTCCCGCTCATGGCCTCTTCACCGGACTTCCACTGCCACCGGCTCGCTGTCAAGGGTATCATGACGGTACTTGCTCCCGTTCATCGACGTTCTCTATCACTTTGGATGCATCTATCTTATATCGAAGACAGGACCTTGTCAAGTTTTTCTTTTTTTACTTGACTTGGAGTTGACTCCATATCTTATAATGACTTATATCAAAAAAACAGGAGGAATTTTATGAAAGGAAAATATAAAAAAATCATCACCTTTTCCCTGGCTGCGGCCGTCATCGCCGCCGTCAGTGCCTATACCTGGCTGCCCGGCACGAAGACCGTCGCCAGACAGGGCGTCAAAGCCACCAAAGCTGCGGCTGCCCACTACTTATCTACCGATGCCGTCGACGCCTCGAATATCCGTCAGGTCATCACGGCCGACAGCACGACGTCGCGGACCTTCATGTGGCAGTCCGACTACGCAGAGGATAACCCCGTCGTCGAATACCGCAAGGCCGGCGACGACACGACGATGATGCAGCTCCCCGCTTCCAGTGACGCCTTCAGTGACGATGGCCTGACGACCTACATCCATACGGCGACCGTCACCGACCTGGAACCGGGTACGGCCTATGAATACCGCGTCGGCGCCGGCGATAAGCGCAGCGGCTGGCAATCCTTCCACACGGCCCGGGGCAATGACTTCAAAGCCCTCATCTTCCCGGACTCCCAATCCAGCGATTACAGTGTCTGGGCGGCTACGGCCCGGCCGGCCTGGCAGCGCAACCAGGACGCCCAGTTCTTCATCAACATGGGCGACCTCGTCGATAACGGCCAGGACCATTACCAGTGGAACGCCTGGTTCGACGTCGTCGGCGACATGATTGCCCGCATCCCCGTCGTCCCCCTCCTGGGCAACCACGAAACGTATGACAAGGACTGGAAAGTCCGCATGCCCGAAGCCTACCTGCACCTCTTCGCCCTGCCCCCTCTCGATCTTTCCAAATACCAGAACCAGTTCTACTCCTTCGACTACGGCGACGTCCACTTCGTCGTCCTCAACACGCAGTCCCAGGAGCTGGCCGACTTCGAGCCCAGCCTCGATGAAGACGAAGTCGCCTGGTTCAAGGAAGACATGGCCAAGACGACGAAGAAATGGAAAATCGTCCTCATGCACAAGGACCCCCTGCAATACGGCTTTGCCAGCCGGCCCCAGCCTCGGGCCGAAGGCTTCTCGCCGGAAGGCCAGCTCTGGATGCCCCTCTTCGACCAGTACGGCGTCGATGCCGTCCTGTCGGCTCATCTCCACACCTACCGCGACCGGGGCCACATCAAGAACTTCCAGCGTGACGAATCGGGTCCCTTGTACCTCATCACCGGCGTCGCCGGCAACGTCCAGTATCCGGGCTTGTGGAAACAGCACAGCCTCGACGAATACGTCGCTCCCCAGCCAGAAACGGACAATTACATGACCCTGGAAGCGACGGATGACAGCCTGACCTTCCGCAGCTTCCTGCCGGACGGCCAACTCTTGGAGGAAAAAAGCATTTCCTCGCACAAATGAAAAAAAGTATGATATAATAGATGCAATCCGGAAGTTCCTTCAAAACGGTACGGATATGAATTCACAAGGAGGAATACACATAATGGCACAGATTACAAAAGACACGGGTATCATTGAAGCCGTTCAGAAATATCCGCAGATCATTGAAATCTTCCAGCAGTACGGTCTCGGCTGCATTGGCTGCATGGCTGCTCACTTCGAAACCATCGGCCAGGGCGCTGGTGCCCACGGCATCGACGTCGACGCTCTCGTCGCCGACCTCAACGACTGCATCGCTGCTAGCGGGAAATAAAAAAAGAGGCTGTCGCATGTGCGACAGCCTCTTTTTTCGTTTGAAGTTGAAAGTTTGATGTTTGATGTGGATGGTTT
>CABMPA010000110.1 GCA_902388315.1 uncultured Megasphaera sp.
CTTTTTGAGTTTGAAGTTGAAAGTTTGATGTTTGATGTGGATGGTTTTAAATTTAAAGACATCGCTTCAAACATCATACATCAAACCTAAAACATTAAAGAGAAAAGGGACCTCGCATGATGGTAGAAGACTTCGTGCGACAGTCCCCTACAGCATTTTCATCGCCTTGTAGAGTTTTTCGGCCGTCATGGGCAGGTCACGCAGCCAGATGCCCGTGGCGTTATAGATGGCGTGGGCGATGGCCGGTGCCGGCGAATCGATGACGAGTTCGCCGATGGACTTGGCACCGAATGGCCCGTTCGGTTCATAGCTCGGCTCAAATTCGACGTTGATGTTTCCCAGGTCCATGCGCGTCGGCATGCGGTACTGCATGAAGGAGTTGTTCTGCAGGCGTCCCGACGGCGTATACTGGATGTTTTCCGTCAGAGCCATGCCGATGGCCTGGACGATGCCCCCTTCGGTCTGGACTTTAGCCAGGGCCGGGTTGATGACCGTGCCGCAGTCGACGACGGCGTCATACTGCACCAGGGAGATGTGACCCGTTTCCGGGTCGACATCGACGGTTGCTGCACCGGCCATATAGGGCGGCGGACTCGTCGGCGAATAGCACGACTCTGTTGCTTCCAGGGCGATGTCGTTCATGAACATGGCGTCGTTGCCCAAGTCCCTGATCGTGATCTCCTTCCCTGTCGCTAAGTCTGTAATAGCCTGGCCGTCGAATTCCAAATCATCGATACGGGCCGAGCCGAGCTTGACGGCAGCCCGTTCTTTCATGCGCTGTATCAGGCTCTGACAGGTCTTGACGACGGCATTGCCCGTCAGGTACGTCGTCGACGAAGCATACGAACCGCTGTCATAAGGCGACGTATCCGTATCGACGCCATAAGTAATGATGTTATCGACCGGACAAAGCAGACATTCTGCGGCAATCTGAGCCAGGATGGTATCGCAGCCCGTCCCCATGTCGGTAGCGCCGATATTGAGGGAATAGAAACCGTCATCGTTAATCTTGATGGTGACCGACGCGACGTCGACGTTGGAAATGCTCGACCCCTGCATGGCCGTCGCGATGCCGATGGCCCGGATATGGCCGTTGGGCAGGTCCTGGCGCGGGCAGTCATCCTTCCAGCCCGACATCTGGACGACCCGTTCCAGGCATTTATCCAGCGTGCAGCTCAGAGCCGTTTCATTGAAATAGGCCGGCAGGACCTGGCCCTGGCGGACCATATTCTTCAGCCGCAGGGCAACGGGACTCATATGCAGGGCTGCTGCCAGTTCGTTGACGGCCGTTTCCAGGGCGAACAAGCCCTGGGTCGCACCGTAACCGCGATAGGCACCGGCAGCGATGGTATTGGTATAGACGCAGGTGTAGCTGAAGCGGAAGGCTTCGGCTGCATTATACAAAGGGATAGATTTATGGCCCGACAAGGTGACCGTCGTCGGCGTGTGTTCGCCATAGGCGCCGGCATTCCATAAGGAATCGAGGAAGATGCCGCGGATATGGCCGTCCTTGCTGGCGCCGAGGACGACGCGGATCTGCGATTCATGACGCGGCGTCGATACAGTCATCGATTCTTCCCGGCTGTAGACCATATAGGCCGGCTTCCCCGTCAGCCAGGCAATATAAGCCGGATAAACTTCCATGACAGCCGTCTGCTTGGAACCGAAACCACCGCCGATGCGCGGTTTGATGACGCGTATCTTCGATTTAGGGATTTCCAGGGCGTTGGCGACGATGCGGCGGACGTGGAACGGTACCTGTGTCGAGCTGACGATGGTCAGGCGGCCAAAGGCATCCTTATAGGCATAGGCCCGGAACGTTTCCATAGCGCCCTGCTGATTCTGGCGCGTATGATAGGTCCTGTCGATGACGACGTCTGACGAAGCCAGGACGGCATCGACATCACCGTGTTCATCACAGGCCTGGGCGACGAGATTGCGCTTATTGTCGCCGCCGACATCGACCAGGGGCTTCCAGTTGTCTTCGGGATGGACGACAATATCATTGTCCAGGGCTTTGGTAAAATCGAGGAGCGGTTCCTGGACTTCGTATTCGACGCGGAGGACGCGCAAGGCCTTGTCGACGGCGTCTTCACTGGTACCGGCGACGAGGGCGACGGGATCGCCGACGAAGCGGATCTGCTTATCCAGGATGAGGCGGTCATACGGGCTCAGTTCCGGATAGGTCTGGCCGGCAATAGTGAAGCGCGACTGCGGTACATCATCGGCCGTGACGATGCAGACGATGCCCGGCACCTTTTCGGCAGCGCTCTTATTCACCTTCTTGACGATAGCTCTGGCATGAGGACTGCGCAGGGCCTTGACGATGAGGCAGTCTTTCGGCAGCAAATCTTCCGTGTAGACCGGCTGGCCCGTGACCAGGGCCTGGGAATCCTTCTTGGCCACGACGTGATTGATAGCTTTGTATTCCATTATGCCCGGACCTCCTTCCCCTTGGCTTTGAAATAGGCCTTGATAGCCCGCATATGGCTCACATAGCCCGTGCAGCGGCAGAGATTCCCCGACAAGAATTCCTTGATGTCGTCTTCCGTCGGCGCTTCTAATTTACGGACCATGGCCAGGACATTCATGACGAAACCGGGATTGCAGAAGCCGCACTGGTCCGCCCCTTCACGTCCCATATAGAAGGCGAATTCCTTAGCTTCGTCCTGCAAGCCTTCGAGGGTCGTCACATGGCAGCCGTCGATGCGGACAGCCAGCAGGGCACACGATAACATCGGCACATCATCGACCCAGACCGTACAGAGACCGCAGTTCGTCGTTTCACAGCCGCATTTGACACTGTAACAGCCCTGGCTGCGGAGAAAATCATAGAGCATCAGACCCGGTGCAACGTCAGCCGTCGCTTTTTGACCGTTCAGCCAATAGGTAATGGTCATCACTGGTCACCTCCCAATACTTTCGTCAATAAGCGCCGGCAGAGGACGACGGCCATATCCTGGCGATAATCGGCGGAACCGCGCATATTGCTTTCATAAGTCATGGAATGGGCTATCTGTTTCGCAGCCCCTTCCAATCCCTGGCTACGCACATCGCTTATGGGCAGACTGACAACTTCTGCCCGGGCCGGGCGGGCACCGATGGCGCAGCGCACGTCTTTTGCGTCGGCCGATACGGCGACGGCAATGACGGGAAAGTCCGTTTCATTGAGGCGCAGCGAATCATAAGCCGTCTGGCAGGCCTTTTTTGGAACGACGATGTGCGTCACGATGTCCCTTCCCGGCCCGGTCTGGCCGAAAGCGCTCAGGCTGACCGTGCCGCCTTTGTACAATTCGACCTGGGCATCCAGTGCCAGGAACAGCGTCCAGATGTCGGAAAATCCAAAGCGGCCGCTGATACTGCCGCCGACAGTCGCCATGTTGCGGAACTGGGTCCCGACGATATGGCGCACGGCTTCTTTCATGGCTCCCTGAGTGAAAACAGCCAGCCCTTCATGAGCTTCGAGCTGCCCCAACGTGACCATAGCGCCGATGCGGAAGACATCCCGCTCTTCTTCGATCCGATTCAGCCCCAGCCCGGACAAGTCGATAGCCTGGGCAATGCGCCGCTGCGGCGACAAGCGGAGCCAGCAGCAGCCGCCGAGGACGACAGCGGACCGCTTCTGATTGAGCTCCCACGCTTCTTCCAGCGAAGCCGCTTTCGTATATTGCGCAATATTCATAAAAAACCCTCCTTTGCAGGGCAAAAAAATAAATTCAATGCATACTTCATCAAGCTTATTATACCAGCAAAGAAGGGGCTGCCGCAAGGGACTGTATGGGGACCTATCGCATGAAGCTTTCTGCCACCATGCAGGGGTTCTTTTTCTTTATAGTTTGTAAAGAGCTAGAGGTTAGCTGCTAACGGCTGACTTGCAATTTATGATAGCGCCGTTTTTCTTGATACATATGATGGTCCGCCATTTTCATAACCGGTGCGATACCATCCTTTACTTCGGACACCCAGTGTGTTCCCAGGGAAACATTTAATTCTTGTACGTCCATATATTTTGATATGCTCCCTTCTAGGTAGACAAGCGAAATAATAAAAGCTTGTTTGTCTGGAAGGGAGCATTTTTATGAAAAAACGCCAGTTTAAGCTAGAGGTTGTCCTCTCTGCTATACAAGAATACGTGGATGGTCAGGCATCGCAGAGGACAATCGCTGAGCAGGTCGGCATTTCTCTTGCAAGCTTTCAAGCATGGATCAGCAAGTATCAGTCAATGGGCATAGCCGCTTTTACACGAAATAGCAATAAATGCTATTCTAAAGAACTCAAGGAACAGGCCGTAATGGATTACTTGGCAGGTCGTGGTTCTCTCCAAAATATCTGTAAAACCTACAAAATCATGTCAAAAACTCAACTCAGAAGATGGATTCTCAAGTATAATGGTTATGAGGAGCTGAAAGCTTCCGGAACAGGAGGAGCCATCATCATGACCCAAGGAAGAAAAACCACATTTGAGGAAAGAGTCGAAATTGTTCAATACTGTATTGCCCATGATCATAATTACAGGGAAACAGCCGTAAGATACGGCGTTTCCTATCAACGATTCTGAAAAGAGAACGGTATTATGGGAAGCGTTTTACTAGCAAAGAAGCGCTGGTAAAGATGATTGAAGACTATATAGAATACTATAATAACAAGCGATTACAAAGAAACTTAGGCGTGCTTACGCCGATGGAAAAGCACGAACAGTATCTGATGGTGGCATAAAAAATCTGCCACCAGAACAAAATCTGATGGCAGAAAGTTTTTATTTTTTTAATTATCTACTTGACGGGTAACAGTTTATTTTGAGTATTAAGTTTGCAGTTTAAAGCACTCACTTATCAATGGGATAGTCCTGCAGGGCTTCATAGCCTTCTTCGCCGGTACGGATCTTGACGGCGTTGTCGATGGTCGAGACGAAGACTTTGCCGTCGCCGTATTTGCCGGTGTAGAGGACTTTCTTGGCCACTTCGATGATGGTCCGCGGCGATACTTTGGAGACGACCATTTCTACGCGGACTTTCGGCAGGAGTTTAGCCGATACTTTGGCGCCACGGTAGAGTTCGGTCCGGCCTTTTTCAATGCCGAAGCCCAGGGCGCGGGTAATGGTCATGCCCGTGATGCCGATGGCTTCCATAGCGCCTTTCAGCGATTCAAAGCGTTTTTCATCGGTAATGATGGTAACGTTGTACAGATGGTGTCCATCAGCCGGCATGGATTTAACGGTAACGGCCGAGGGAGCCGTTTCGGGTTTATCCAGGGGAACTTCGACAGCTCCGGCCGGTGCTTTGCCTGCATCGATAGCTTCCGTTACGGTATCCGGCGTAATCATGAAACCGGCATAGGCCGAAGCGATGCCGTGTTCTTCAAAGTCCAGGCCGTTGATTTCTTCTTCTGCCGTAACGCGCAGACCCATGGTGGCGTTGAGGATGCGGAAGACGATGTTGATGGCTACGAAGACATAGAGGGCAACGACACAGACGCCGAGGACCTGGATGAGGAAGAAGTGCGTTTCACCCGTATAGAGCAGACCGTCTTTGACGCTGAACAGGCCCGTCAGGATGGTCCCTAAAGCACCACAGCCACCGTGAGCGGCAACGGCACCGACAGGGTCATCGATTTTCAGTTTCTGGTCGATGAATTCGATGAGGAAAATGATGACCGCCCCGGAAATGACGCCGATGATAAAGGCACCAGTGACACTGACGGCATCGCAGCCGGCCGTAATAGCGACCAGGCCAGCCAGGCCGCCGTTCAGGGTCATGGAAACATCGGGTTTGCCATAATGGATCCATGTGACAACCATGGCCGTGCAGGCACCTGCGGCGGCAGCCATATTGGTCGTAACAAAAATCATGGAAGCCGATACCAGCGTTTCATCGCCGGTCATGGAAACGGTCGAGCAGCCGTTGAATCCGAACCAGCCGAACCAGAGAATGAACATGCCCAGGCAGGCCAGGGGCAGGCTGTGACCAGGAATAGCATTGACACTGCCGTCTTTATTGTACTTGCCGATACGCGGTCCCAGGATCCAGGCACCGACGAGGGCGCAGACGCCGCCGACCATGTGTACGCACGTGGAACCGGCGAAATCATGGAAGCCCAATTCCTGGAGCCAGCCGCCGCCCCAGATCCAGTGACCGGAAATGGGGTAAATGAGGAGACTGATCAAAACAGAATAAAGGCAATAGACAGAGAACTTCGTCCGTTCCGCCATGGCACCGGAGACGATAGTCGCCGACGTCGCACAGAAGACGGTCTGGAAGATGAGGAAAGCCATGTCCGGGAAGCCCGCGTCATCAGCGACGTGGAAGTTCTGGACAAAGGGATCGGGAATCCCGATGATGCCGTGAAAATCGGTGCCGAACATGAGGCCGAAGCCGAGGAACCAGAAGAAAACCGTCCCCAAAGCGAAATCCATGAAGTTCTTCATGACGATATTGCCGGCGTTCTTGGCCCGCGTCAGGCCCGTTTCCAGCATAGCGAAACCAGGCTGCATGAAGAAGACCAGGGCTGCGCCGAGGAGAATCCAAATCGTGTCGACCGAAGAATACCGGCCCGGCTCCGCATCCGCCGCCAATGCAATCAGCGGACTAGAAGTAAAGAGAGCTGCCATACAGCTTTTACGAAGGATACGTCTGAGTTCATCCATAGAATCTCCCCCTCTGCAAAAAAAGAAATGCCTGACCGCTAAAAAGCAGCCAGGCATCTTTGCCAACACATCCAGTTTAAGTTATTTCAGCTGGATTCTTTTTAATTTAAATATATTATAAAAATAAACGTTATACCTGTCAAGTATTTATTTTATATTTTGAAAAGTTTTTCTGTGTTCTCTTTAGCATGAGCCGTCAGTTCTTCAACGGATACCCCCATATACCCAGCCAGGGTCTGTGCTACATAGGTTATGTTGTTGGGAGTGTTCGTCCGTGGTAAATGAAATCCTCGCGGCGTCAGGTACGGCGCATCCGTTTCGATGAGGACCCGGTCCAAAGGCAGGATAGATACGGCATCGCGCAAAGGAGCGGCCCGCCGTTCATCGCAAATCCAGCCGGTAATGCCGATATAAAAGCCCAAATCGAGCATCTTTTCCAGCGTCT
>CABMPA010000111.1 GCA_902388315.1 uncultured Megasphaera sp.
GTAAATCACCGAGTTTACTTTGGACATTCTGCGTATGGACCCAGGCACCGACGGGAATATCCGTCTTGGCCGTCCCGATGGGGAAGCCGTATTTGACGACGTCTTCGCCTTTGGCAATAGGCTGCAGGGCCACTTTATGCCCTGCCGGGATGTCCTGACAGACCATAACGGTCTTGCCTCCAGCCGTGACGACGCTGCCTTTGGCAACGGCGTCGACAGCTACGGCGACATTATCATGAGGGTGGATTTGGAATACGTTCATCGTTTACTCCTTTGTCAATTCGGCAATGTGAGCCTTGACGCCGATTTCAGCCATGCGGTCCAGATGAGCCGTAACGGCATCAGCAAAACCGTCGATAGCCGACAGGTCTTCGCCCCACCAATCACGGCGTCCCATGATAGCTTTGACATAATCAGCCGTCCCTTTGCCGGCCTGTTCTTTGACAAAAGCCAGCTTATCTTCATCATCGTGGATTTCATAGGTATTGCCCGGCCGCGAGCCGATGAGGCAATGATCGCCGGCCTGGGTCGTCCGATAGAAGGCCAGGAAGGCGGCAAAGGAATAAGTCAGCCATTTGGGAAGCTGCCCCGTCGCTGCCAGGCTATCTTTAAAGGTCGGCAGGATACGGGCTTTCCACTTAGAAATCGAATTCAGGGAAATGGAGAGCAATGCATGCTTGACAAAGGGATTTTCAAAGCGTTCATAAACGGCCTTGGCAAAGGCAATGGCTTTTTCTTCCGGCAGATGGACGGTCGGTACGATTTCATCGAAAACGGTCTGGTCCAGGGACTGGCGGATGACCGGGTCTTCCATGCACTGGCCGACATAATCGAGACCGGCCAGGTAGGCACCGAGTACCATCGACGTATGAGCGCCATTGAGGATACGTACTTTCTGTTCCTTAAAGGCCTGGATGTGGTCTGTGAATTCAACATGGAATTTACTTGAGTTTAACGGCAGGCGCGAAGCCAGATCCGGGTCGCCGATGACCCATAAGGAGAACGGTTCAGCCTGGTCGAGCAGGCTGTCTTCATATCCCAGTTCATCTTGTAAATCCAGAATAGAATCAGCCGGATACCCAACGACGATACGGTCGACCAGGGTATCTGTAAACCGGCAGTGCTGGTCGAGCCAGGTCTGGAAAGGCGCTTCCAGTTTCCACAGGGATGCATATTGGTTTACACAGTTCTGAAGAAGTTTACCGTTGTTGTCATTCAATTCCGTCGGCAGCATGGTCAATCCCTTATCGGCAGCGCCTTTGTAAAAGGTATAGCGTTCATAGAGGAACTTGGTCAATTTAGCCGGGAAAGTCGACGGCGGGCAATCGCTGAAGGCATCCTTTTCATCAAAAGTGATACCGGCTTCCGTCGTATTCGATACGACGAATTCCAGCGAATCTTCATGAGCCAGGGCCATGAAAGCCTCATATTCATCGCGGGCACTGATTACGGTCTGGACAGAAGTAATGGCCCGGTTTTCTTTATAGACCCTGCCATCCTGCTGGCCGCGGAGGCAGACTGTATAAATATCATCCTGCTTGGCAAAGCGGTCCGTCTTGCCCGAACGGGGCATGATGACAGCGACGCTGCCATCAAAACCGTTTTCTTCATTAGCCACATCGACGGCGTAATCGACGAAGGCCCGCAGGAAGTTTCCTTCCCCAAATTGCAGGATACGGACGGGATGTTCCGCTTTTTTATAAAGTTCACTGACGTTTTTCATCGTTTATCCTCCGTTTACATCTGAAACTGGAAGTAGTTGGCTACGTTGTTGTAGCAAATATCTTCGACGAGCTGGCGAAGTGCCTCTTCATCGTTCGGATATTCGCCATTTTCGACGAGATTGCCGATCCAGTTGCAGAGGATACGGCGATAATATTCATGGCGGGCATAGGACAAGAAGGACCGGGAATCAGTCAGCATCCCCAGGATGTTACCAAAGACGGACAAATTAGCAATGCTGGTCATCTGGTCGATCATGCCCTGTTTCGTATCATTGAACCACCAGGCAGCGCCCTGCTGAATCTTGCCGCGGGCTTCAGGTCCCTGGAAAGCACCGATGATGGTGCCGATCATGGCATTATCGTTCGGCGTCCCGGAGTAGAGAATTGTCTTAGGCAGGATATGGCGTTCATTGAGATGGTCCAGGAAAGCGATTAGGCCTTTGCAGCAATTCCCTTCAGCGACGCTGTCAAAGCCCGTATCCGGCCCTAATTTACGGTACATTTCCGAATTGAGGTCGCGCAAGGTGGCGAAGTGGAGCTGCATGACCCAGCCGCGTTTATAATATTCACCAGCCAGGTAGGTAAGAACCGCCGTCTTATAGGCTTCCGTTTCTTCTTTGCTGATGCTTTCGCCTTTCAAGGCTTTGGCAATGATGGCATCGATTGTCTGTTCATCAGCTTCACGGCAGAAAACATATTCCAGTGCATGGTCGGTAGCGCGGCAGCCCATTTCTTCAAAGAAGGCGATGCGCTTATCCATGGCTTGGCGGATATCGGCAAAGGTCTTGATTTCAACGCCGGCAGCCTGACCGAGGCGGGCCATATAATCGGCGTAACCTGCTTTATCGACGTTCATCAGCTTGTCCGGGCGCATAGCCGGATATACTTTGGCACTGCACGTCTTTTCTTCTTTCAATTTCTGATGCCATTTCAAATCATCAGCCGGGTCATCGGTCGTGCAGATGACTTTGACATTGGACTGTTCGATCAAGCCCTGGACGCCCATGCCTTTTTCCTCTAACTTAGCATTGCAGCGGTTGAAGATGTCTTCGGCATTCTTTTCCGTCAACGGTTCGGTAATACCAAAATAGCGCTGCAGTTCCAAATGGCTCCAATGATACAGCGGATTGCCAATAGCTCTTGAAAGCGCTTTCGCATATTCTACGAATTTTTCCAAGTCCGTCGATTCCGTCCCGGTAACCTTTTCTTCTGGGGTCCCATTGGACCGGATCAGGCGCCATTTATAATGGTCACCGCCGAGCCATACTTCGGTAATGCTGCGGAAATGGTGATCTTCTGCGATTTCCTGCGGAGAAATGTGGCAGTGGTAATCAATGATCGGCATATGTTCTGCATAGTCGTGGAATAAATGCTTGGCTGTAGCCGTATCCAATAAGAAATCTTTGTCCATGAATTGTTTCATTTTGTCCGTCTCCTCCTAATATAAGGCCGCTATATTTCATCGGTCATCGGCAAATTTTATTGTAAGCTCTTACATTTATCTTCACCGAAAGAATACCATGTCATTCTCAAAGTGTCAACGCAATATGATTTTTCCGTATTAATTTCGAGAAATCAGTCATTTTTCATGCTTTTAACTCATAAATATGAACAAAAAATCCATTTTATTATTCTTTTCGTGCCTAGATTTTACCGTTTTTCTATTCCGTTTTGTTAAGCGCTTACATTTTAAATTTCTGTAACTCCGCCTTTTTTCAAAAAAAAGTATGCTATAATGTAAGCAATCCAGATTTTTTACACAAAGAGGAACGATTGCCATGAACATCACCATTTACGACATCGCCCAGAAATGCAATGTATCGATTGCCACCGTCTCCCGCGTCCTCAACGGCAGCACACGGGTCAGCGAAAAGACACGGGCGAAAGTCCTTCAAGTTATGAAAGAAATGGGCTATAAACCTAATCCCTTTGCCCGGGGCCTAGGACTCGATTCCATGAAAATCGTCGGCGTCATCTGTACCGACGTGGCCGATATTTTCTATGCTCATGCCGTCTCTCTCTTGGAAGATGGCCTGAGAAAGCACCATTTCGACGTCATGCTTTCCAATACAGGCTGCGACACAGGACATAACGGGAAATACATCTCTGATATGGCGGACAAGCATGTCGACGCCATCATCACCATCGGTACGCCTTTCTCATCGGAAGCTGATGTACGCCTGCTCTGTGACACGGCCCGGCAGATTCCTGTCATCACGATTAACAGCGACTACCATCAGCCCAATATGTACAGCGTCGTCTGTAATGAAAAAGAAGGCATGAAAATGATCATCGCCGCCTTGGCCGCTAAAAACTGCCAGGATATCCTCTATATTTACGATTCCCTCACTTACAGCGGCCGTCATAAACTCGATGGTTTCCGCCAGGGGATCCGGGAATGGAGATTGACGGAAAAACCAGAACTCATCCAGCAGATTCCCCGTACCCTGGACGATACCGAAGCGCTCATCGACCGTTTAGTCGAAGCCGGTATCCCCTTCGATGCCATCATCACTTCAGAAGATATTTTTGCCGTCGGGGCCCAGCGTGCTGCCTTACGCCATGGCAAAGCCATCCCCGTCATCGGCTGCAACAACTCCATCCTCGCCCAATGTGCCACGCCGACCATCACCAGCCTGGACAACAAGCTGACCAGCCTGTGCAATGCCGCCGTCCACATCGTCACCGAACTGACCGGAAAAGAAGCCGATTCCGTCCCGGTCCGCACCGAATTCAGTGCCGACCTCGTAGAACGGGAAAGTTTCAGGAGGTGAAAAAGAGAAGCCGTCGTATAAAGCAAAAGTTGCTTCATACGACGGCTTCTCTTTTCGAGTTTGTAGTTTGTAGTTTGTAGTGAAGGTTTTTAATTTTAAAGCCATCTTCTGCAAACTACAAACGCTGAACTACAAACTATCTTTACCGAAAATACTCGGGATATTCTTTTTTCAGCACTTCTACGTCACCCATGACCTTATCGATGTGTTCGGTCATGATCTGTTTTGCCAGTTCTGTATTGCCGGCAAAGATGGCGCCGACGATGCCTTTATGCTGTTCGTAGAGAAGATTCATCTGCTCGGCAGCATCGCTGACATTGAGGACGCGGGCCCGGGCATAATCCAGGTTCGATTCCTGGACAATCTGCCAGATATGAGGTTTCCCACAGCCTTCATAGAGCAGGGAGTGCAGGGTATTATCACTCTTGAAAAAATTCTCTGCATCTTTCGAGGTAATGAATTTCCCCTGCTCAAAAATGCAGAACTCCAGTTTCGTCCGCCACGGATCAGGAAAGTCCTGGCAAGCCAGCTCTACGATAGCCCGTTCCAGCGTAACCCGGAAAAAGCGGAACTCCGCCAGTTGTTCCGTATGAATCTTGGACACGAACGTCCCGCGCTGCGGCAAAATTTCGAGCAGCCCCTTTTGCGACAAGCGGATGAATGCTTCCCGTACCGGCGTCCGGCTGACGTTCAAGATACCCGACAGTTCCTGTTCCGACATGGCCGTACCTGGCGGCAGTTTCAACGACATAATATTTTCGTACAATACGCGATAGGCGTATTCCCGCACCGTTTCATTCGGCGCTTTTTCAAACAATTCCAAATTCTCCATAACAACCCCATCATTCTGAAAATCAATGTCTATCGTCTCAATTTTATCTTAACATAAATCGGAAGCAAATTGTATATTTCCAGAAGAAAAAAAAGCACTGTTCGCAGCGCTAGTAAATTGATTTATTTTGATTTACATACTTGTAGATGGCTTAATTACTGCGTTTCATTTTATATTATCGCATCATTTAAACGGATTGTGTGAATACGTAAATCAGTTAAAAAGTATTGACCTTTTTGCAAAATGTATTTACAATAGACAAAGAAAGGCACTATGAAACAATACGGTTCGAGTGCCCCATACAGTTTAGATTAACCGTCTGTATTGTACATAGTGCCAGAGGCTTGAGCCTCTGGCACTTATTTTATGAAAAATTATGTTTTTTTGTCAATATATAGCCGAGCAAACCTCAACCACGGACTGATTGGACGGCGGCGATGAATTTCTTGGCCGTTTCTGTGATTTCATCGGCCGTCTTGCCGCCGCCTGTGAGGGCACCGCCGGCACCGACAGCGACGCAGCCGGCTTTAATCCAGTCACCGGCGTTTTCTACATTGACGCCGCCGGTCGGCATGAGCGGAGCCTGCGGCAACGGACCGTGGATGGCCTTGATGGCTTTCATGCCCAGGATTTCCCCAGGGAAGATCTTGACGACGTCGGCTCCGTATTCCAGGGCCGTAATGACGCCATTGAGGGTCGTCGTTCCCGGCATGACGGCCACGCGGTAGCGGTTGCAGAGCTTAATCGTTTCTACATCCAGCGCCGGCGAGACGATGAACTGAGCGCCTGCGAGGATGGCGATGCGGGCCGTAATGGCGTCGAGGACCGTACCGGCCCCGATGAGGACGTCAGGATTATCGGCATACTTCTTGGAAAGGGTTTCGATGACTTCATGAGCCCGCGGCGTCGTGAAAGCCAGTTCGATGGCCGTGACGCCCCCTTTGATGCAGGCTTCGGACATCATGATAGCTTCTTCCGGGCTGTTGCCGCGGACGACGGCAACGACACCGATTTCCTGAATTTTCTTGACAACATCTAATTTATCCATTATTTTCTCTCCTTTGTGTTCATAAAATAATCGCAGGTCGCAGGCCGCAGCGGTCTCATAGACCGCACGTAGGGGCCGTCCCAAAGGGCGGCCCGTTTGTGGGAATCCCACAACCAACATCATGCGTTCTGTTGGAATACCGCCAATTGTTCCCGCGTCGGCAATCCTTCGTTATCACCGGCGACCTGGATGGCCATGGCTCCGATAGCAGCACCGCGGCGGGCGGCATCTTCCAGGCCCAGGCCGTCGAGGATGGCACTGGTGAAGCCGACGGCAAAGCCGTCACCGGCACCGACGGTATCGACGATGTGGTCGACGTGATAGCTGGGCACGCGGTATTCCTGGCCATCAGCCGTGCAGATATAGGTCCCGTGGCTGCCGCCCATCTTGATGACGACGGTCTGGACACCGCGCTGCAAGTAATAGCCGGCAATATCCTTTTCATTGTCCATTCCCGTCAGGATCCGGCCTTCATTGAGGCCGGGCATGACGATGTCGGCGTACTGGGCAGCGTCGTTGATGACGCGGGCCATGATTTCCTGGGACT
>CABMPA010000112.1 GCA_902388315.1 uncultured Megasphaera sp.
TAAATTTAAAACCATCCACATCAAACATCAAACTTTCAACTTCAAACTCAAAAAGAGGCTGTCTTAATGTGACAGCCTCTTTTTTATTGGTCAATAATCTTATCCCATCATTTCACAATCATGACGGGCAGCCCCGAATGGGTCGTGATGTAACGGCTGACGCTGCCCAGGAGGATGGACGTCAGACCACTGCGGCCGCGGCTGCCCATGATGAGCAGGTCTGAGCCGTCTGTTTTGGCTTTTTTGAGGATCGTCGGACCCGGGCGGCCGATGTTGGCGACGAAGTGGATGTCGACGCCGCCTCTATGGTCGGCAATGGCGGCCTTGCACAGGGCAAAGACGCGGTCGGCGCTCTGGCGCAGGCGGTCCGCCAAATCTTCGAGGCCGTGTTTCTTCTGGTCCAGCACCGTTTCTTCGGCGATGAGGTCGCGCATGTTGGCGACGTGGAAGACCGTAACCGATGCGCCATCCGCTTTGGCGAATTCCACAGCGTAGCGGAGCGCTTTCAGCGATTCTTCCGAGCCGTCAGCCGGGACGAGGATGCGCTGGTACGGACCTTCTTTTTTGTTGTGTGCCAGGAGGACCGGGCATTTTGCATGGGCCAGGACATAAGTGCTGGCACTGCCCAGGAGCTGTTCCGACAGGGAATGGCTGCCGCGGCGGCCCATGACGATGAGGTCGGCGTCACACTTGTCGGCTTCACTGAGAATGCCGATTTCCGGCGTGCTGACCAGCTGGACTGTGTGGACCGTAAGATTTTCCGGAACGGCGTCCATGGCTTTTTCCAGGACGTAGCTGCTTTCGTCCTTGGCCAGTTTGGTCAGGTCCTTGACCTTTTCATCGGTCATGTCTTCGAAGACATCGAAGCTGTCCAGGACGGCATCGGCATTGGTGATATTGACAATCGTCAATTCAGCGTTGTAGACGTTGGCAATGTCGATGGCATGCTGCAAGGCGTTGCGCGACGGCTGGGAACCGTCAATGGGAACTAAGATGTTTTTCATGATACATACCCCCTTTGTATAGAGACTATTTTTCCAGCGAACTGTTGATGCGGACGCCGCTCATGAAGGGCATGACCGGTTTGGTATCCTCCTGTACCGGTTCGCGGATGCCTTCAAAGGTCGTCGTCAGCATCAGCTTCAGGCGGTTGGTCTGGTTGACCGAGCTGGCGCTGGGGTCATAGTCGATAGCGACGATATTCGTTTCCGGGAAGGCGGCTTTCAGGGTCTTGATCATGCCTTTGCCCGTAACGTGGTTCGGCAGGCAGGCCCAGGGCTGGAGGCAGACGATGTTCTTGGCTCCGCGGTGGATGAGGTCGATCATATCCCCCGTGAGGAACCAGCCTTCACCGGCTTCATGGCCCAGGGACAAGTATTTCTTCGCTTCGTCAGCGATGTCGTAAATGGATGTGATGGGGTCGAAATGGCGGCTCTTGGCGACAGCCTGTTCATAGGGCTTGCGGTACCATTCCAGGAGGCGGACAGCGGTCTTGCTGAGGAAGGAATCCTTCCAGCTGCCCGACAGGTATTTATGGCGGAACTGGTTGTCCAGCTGGCCGTAGAGGAAGAAGTCCGCCAGGCCGGAGACGATGATTTCGCCGCCTTCTTCTTCAATCATGCGGACGATATGGTTATTGGCGATGGGGTGGAACTTGACGTAGATTTCACCGACCAGGCCGATGCGCGGCTTCATGGTTTCATTCATGTCGATGTGGTCGAATTCGTCGATGAGGTCGCGGATATTTTTCTTGAACGATTTGAAATCGGCTTTCTTCAGCTGTTCGGCACACTTCTTCTGCCACTTGTGGAAGAGGGCTTCGGCCGTACCCTTGACCTTTTCATAAGGCCGCGTGCGGTAGAGAACCTGCTGCAGGGCATCGCCGTAGATCATGCCCATGACCAGGCGGTGCCAGAAGCCGATGCCGGGCTGGAAACCGGGCTGTTTGTTCATGCCTTTGAGGTTCAGCGACAAGATGGCGACTTGCGACATATTGGCGTCGTTCAGGGCCTTGCGGATCATGCCGATATAGTTCGTCGCCCGGCAGCAGCCGCCGGTCTGGGAAATCATGACCGTCGTGTGGTCCAGGTCGTATTTGCCCGATTTGAGGGCTGTAATGATCTGGCCCAGGCTCATGATGGCCGGATAGCAGGCATCGTTGTGGATATAGGCCAGGCCCGTGTCGATGGCCTTCTGGCCCTGGTGGGGCAGGAGCTCGACGCGGTAGCCTTCGTGCTCAAAGGCGGCACTGAACAAGGGGAAGTGTATCGGCGTCATCGACGGAGCCAGGATGACGTTCTGTTTGGCATCTTCCTTGGTGAATATCGTCTTTTCATAGGAATACGGTTCGATGACGTGATCTTCTTTGGGACGGTGATTCATGACGAAGAGCAGTGAGCGCAGGCGGATGCGGATGGCGCCCAGGTTGGAGCCTTCGTCGATTTTGAGCAGCGTGTGGATTTTGTGGCCGTGGGCCAGGATGTCCTGGACCTGATCGGCGACGATGGCGTCGAGGCCGCAGCCGAAGGAATTGAGTTCGACCAGTTCCAGGTTCGGATGCTGGGTGATGTACTGGGCAGCCCGGTAAAGGCGCGAATGGTACGACCACTGGTCGACGACGCGCAGGTGGCCTGGGAACTGGCCCAGGGGAGCGACGCCGTCTTCGGTGAGAACGGCCAGGCCCAGGCTGTTGATGAGTTCCGGGATGCCGTGGTTGATTTCCGGGTCGACGTGGTACGGGCGGCCGCAGAGGACGATGGCCCGCTGGCCCGTCTGTGCCAGGTTGTCCAGGATTTTCCGGGTAATGTCGTATATCTTCTGTTTGTACGCTTCTTCTTCGTCCCAGGCAGCAGCGGCGGCCGCTTTGATTTCGTGAGCCGGCAGGTTCCAGGCTTTCAGTTCTTCGGCCAGACGCTTGCCGATGCGCTTCTTGTCGTGGAGGGGCAGGAAGGGGCAGAGGTAGGGCGTATTGGTTTCGGCCAGGCGTTCGCCCATGTTATTGCGGATGACTTCGGGATAGCTCATGACCATGGGGCAGTTGAAGGTATTGTCCTTGCTGCCTTCACTGGGGCCGTTCTGGATGCATGGATAGAAGATGCGGTCGACGCCTTTTTCCAGGAGGTTCTCGATGTGGCCGTGGACCAGTTTGGCCGGATAGCAGGCCGAGTCGGACGGGACCGTGTCCATAGCCTTTTCAAAGAGGGACTTCGACGACGGGTCCGACAGGACGACGGTGTAGCCGAGTTTGGTGAAGAATGTGAACCAGAAGGGATAATCTTCGTACATGTTGAGGACCCGCGGGATGCCGACTGTGCCGCGCGGTGCATTTTCTACGGGCTTATAGCCGAAGAGCAGGTTGTATTTGACCTTGTACATGTTGGGCAGGGGCTTCTTGCGGGCCGCTGTCGAGCCGGCGGCGCCGCGTTCGCAGCGGTTGCCGGTGATGAAGGAACGGCCGTCGTTGAAGGTGTTGACCGTCAGCAGGCAGTTGTTGGTGCACAAGCCGCAGTGGCGGATGGATGTCGTGACCTGCAATTCTTCCAGGGCTTTCGGGCTGACGATGGTCGACTTGGCGTGGTCTTCGTGGTAGGCCGTGCGGCAGATGAGGCCCATGCCGAAGGCGCCCATAAGGCCGGAAATAGCCGGACGGATGACGTGGCGGCCCAGGAGCTTTTCGAACGCCCGCAGGACAGCGTCATTGTAGAAGGTGCCGCCCTGGACGACGATGTGCTTCCCTAATTTGGCCGGATCTTTGACTTTGATGACTTTATAAAGGGCGTTCTTGATGACCGAATAGGAAAGGCCGGCCGAGATGTCAGCCAGTGTGGCCCCTTCTTTCTGGGCCTGCTTGACTTTGGAGTTCATGAAGACCGTGCAGCGCGAGCCCAGGTCGATGGGGCTCTTGGCCAGCAGGGCGGCTTGGGAGAAGTCCTGGATGGACATCTTCAAGGACTTGGCGAAGGTATCCAGGAAGGAACCGCAGCCTGACGAGCAGGCTTCGTTGAGCAGGATGTCTTCGATGTGGCCGTCTTTGATGCGGCTGCACTTCATGTCCTGGCCGCCGATATCGAGGAGAAAATCGACATCCGGGCAAAAGTGGGATGCTGCCTGATAATGGGCAATCGTTTCGACTTCGCCTAAATCGAGGTGAAGCGCTTCTTTGAGCAGGGCTTCGCCATAGCCCGTGATGCCGGCCTTGGCGATGAACGCTTTTTCCGGCAGGCGGCGGTAGACTTCGGCGATGATGTTCTTGGCTGCCGAAAGGGGGCTGCCTTCATTATTCTGATAGTGCGAATAGAGGATTTTCATGTCTTCGCTGAGGACGACGGCTTTGATCGTCGTCGAGCCAGCGTCGATGCCCAGGTAGCACGGGCCACTGTAAGCAGCGATGTCCGCCTGGGGGACCGTGTGCCGGCTGTGGCGGGCCCGGAATTCATCGAGCTCAGCCTGATTGTTGAACAGAGGCTCGACGCGGTCCGATTTGGCCAAAGTCGATTCGTCGACGTTCTTCAACTGGCCCATGAGATTCATGAAGGAAACGGGTTTCGTGTCCATGCTGCCCAGCGCGGCGCCGATGGCCACGTAGACCTGGGCGTTTTCCGGAGCGACGACCTGATCCAGTGTCAGATGGAGGGTCTTGGCGAATTGTTCCCGCAGCTGGGACAAGTAGGTCAGCGGGCCGCCGAGGAAGCAGACCGTGCCCTTGATGGGGCGGCCGCAGGCCAGGCCGGTGATGGTCTGGAAGACGATGGACTGGAAGACCGACGCCGCGACGTTTTCCTTGCTGGCCCCTTCGTTGAGCAGGGCCTGGATGTCGGTCTTGGCAAAGACGCCACAGCGGGCGGCGATGGGGTAAATGGTGTCGGCTTTCTTGGCCATTTCATTGAGGCCGCCGGCATCGGTATCGAGGAGGGTCGCCATCTGGTCAATGAAGGCCCCGGTCCCGCCGGCGCAGTTGCCGTTCATGCGGTGCTCATTGCCGCCGGTGAGGTAGGTGATTTTCGCATCTTCGCCGCCGAGTTCGATGATGACGTCCGACTGGGGATAGTACGTGCGGACGGCTTTGGTACCGGCAATGACTTCCTGTAAAAAAGGAATGTGCAGGTAGTCTGCCAGGGCGATGCCGCCAGAGCCAGTGATGGCCATGGTGATTTGACGGTCGCCAAAGATTTCATAGGCGTTTTGCAGTAAATCCCAGACTTTTTGGCGTATATCCGTATAGTGGCGGACATAGCATGCGTGGAGGCACTGTTTGGCATGGTTGAGGACGGCAATCTTTACCGTTGTCGAACCGATGTCAATGCCGATATGTAAGAGATTTTTCATGTTTTGTCACCCTATCGGTTTACCAACCGATTCTTTCTGATAAATTTCTATATGATGAAGACTATATATAAAGAGTCTACTTTATATTGTACCATATTCCTCTTATTCTGTAAGGGGTGGGGCAGAGGATTTTTTTGTACTGTAAAATGGCCTACGACAAATCCCGGTAAATATGGTAAAATAAAAGTGTTCATCTATTAATGAAAACTATATTTTTATTATAAAAGGAGCCTTGTCATGAGAAAATTCGTAAGCGAACACCAGTCCCCGTATTTGGATTTGACGACAGAAGTGTCGGACATCCTCTATCGCGGCCACTCGCAGTTCCAGGATATCATCGTCGCCGATTCCAAGGAATTTGGCCGCATGCTGGTCCTTGACGGTGTTTTCCAGACGTCTATCAAGGATGAATTCATGTACCATGAAAGCATCGTCCACATCCCGATGTTCCTCCATCCCAACCCGAAGAAAGTCCTTATCATCGGCGGCGGAGATGGCGGCGCAGCAAGGGAAGCCGTCCGCCATCCTGAAGTTGAATCGGTCACTATGGTCGACATCGACGGCCAGGTCATCGAATTGTCCAAAAAATATTTCCCGGAAATCTCTAAAGCCATGATTGAAGGCGACCCGAAGCTGACCGTCAAAGTCGGCGACGGCATCGCGTTCATGCGGGAAGCCGAAAACTATTACGACGTCATCATCGTCGACTGCTCGGACCCCGTCGGCCCTGGTGAAGGCCTGTTCTCGTATGACTTCTATAAAGATACTTTCAAGGCCCTCAAGGAAGACGGCCTCTTCGTACAGCAGACGGAATCGCCCTTCATGCACCGCAAGCTGGTCAAAGACATCTTCGACTGCGTGTCGGACATCTTCCCCATCACCCGCCTGTACACGGCCTTTATTCCGATTTATCCGTCGGGCATGCACTGCTTCACCATGGGGTCGAAAAAATACGACCCCCTCACGTGGCAGCCGAACCGTAAGCGGACCTTCCCGACTAAATACTATAATGAAGGAATCCAGCAGAGCGCTTTCGTCCTGCCGAACTTCGTCAAAGATTTATTATACGGTGAAAAAGAAAGATAAAAAAGTTTGAAAAAAGTGCTTGACTTTGTGAGCAACTCGTGGTAAGATTATCTACGTTGACGGCGCTAATACAGCGCAGCCGACGCAGATAATCCAATATGGCGGGTATGGTGAAGTGGTTAACACGGCGGATTGTGGCTCCGTTACGCTAGGGTTCGAATCCCTATACTCGCCCCATAGGGGTATAGCCAAGTGGTAAGGCACCGGACTTTGACTCCGCTATGCGCTGGTTCGAATCCAGCTACCCCTGCCAGCCATGATTCATTAGCTCAGCTGGTAGAGCACCTGACTTTTAATCAGGGTGTCCCGAGTTCGAATCTCGGATGGATCACCAGATGAAAAGGGCTTGTCGTACGACGACAAGCCCTTTTTCGTTGTTAGTAGCCGGTTTACCCTGTTGAGCAGGCGAAGCCTGCGAAATATAACCCACCCGCTATG
>CABMPA010000113.1 GCA_902388315.1 uncultured Megasphaera sp.
TGACAACGACGCTTCGGGAAACCCTCAGCGCGTAGCGGGCCGCCCGCCGCTGTCATTCGTTCGAGTAATTGTCCTGTATCGGATGAATCAGAATGGCTTTGGGACGGCCCCTACGGATGCGGCTTCGCCGCGATAGACTTATGATTGTATTACGACCATGTGTCACCTGTCATAAATTCCCGTTGCGAGATTTGACCATAGCCTGATCGGGTATAGTGGCTGGTCTTTACGAGCCACGAACAACGAGCCACGGCCTTTTCCACGAGCCGAGGGTCACTCGAGGCAATGTCGTCCCTTTGAGCGTAACGCCGCGCAGCGGCATCTGATTCCAACACGGCCTGCGACCGGCGAACTGCGACCTGCGGGCCGTCAGGCCCTTGACTCTTATCCCTAAATATGCTATTCTATACGAATGATGAGTATGAAAAGCAATCGCTAGTGCTTTTGCATTAGAGGAAAGTCCGAGCTCCGTAGGGCAAGATGCCGGCTAACGGCCGGCGAAGGTGACTTTAGGGATAGTGCCACAGAAATGTGTACCGCCACGCAAGTGGTAAGGGTGGAACGGTGCGGTAAGAGCGCACCAGCGGTGCAGTAATGCATCGGCTAGGTAAACCCCATCTGGAGCAAGACCGAATAGGGGAGGGATGAAGCGGCCCGCTGATCTTCCGGGTTGTGTCGCTTGAACATGCCGGCAACGGTATGTCTAGATAGATGATTGCTGCTGCGCAAGCAGAACAAAACTCGGCTTACTGATTACTCATCACCTTGTGAATGTAAAGGGACTGTCGCATGAAGGCATAGGCCATCATGGACAGTCCTTTTTTTATGTTTGAAAACGGCCATCTCATCACGACGAACGATGAACGACCTGCGATGAACGGAACGGCGGCCTGCGACCTGCGGCCTGCGGCCTGCGGGGCCGTAAGGCCCCATATTCCCCTTTACATTTCCTCCTGTCCATGATATTATTTCAATAAGTGGTTTCAGATGGTAATAAACCATAATAATGAATTACCATGATAATGAATACTTAAACAAACAAAAGTGAGGGATTTAAGTTGGCATTAATCGTTAAGAAGTTCGGCGGCAGCTCCGTTGCGACACCGGACAAAATGCGGGCTATTGTACAACGAGTCTTGAAAGGCAAAAAGCCTGAAGACAAAATCGTCATCGTTGTCTCGGCAATGGGGGATACAACCGACGATTTAGTGGCATTAGCCAAGCAGATTACCTCTAAGACTTACGGCCGTGAAATGGATATGCTCCTGACAACGGGCGAACAAGTCTCTATCGCCCTCATGGCTATGGCTTTCCAGGAAGCCGGCCAGAAGGCTATTTCCTTTACCGGTGCCCAGGCCGGCATCAAGACCAGCGATGCCTTTAATAAAGGCCGTATCCTGGCGTTGAAACCGGGCCGCATCATGAAAGCACTGGACCAGGGCAATATCGTCGTCGTCGCCGGTTTCCAGGGCATCACGGGCCATGGCGATATCACGACACTGGGCCGCGGCGGTTCCGATACGACAGCGGTTGCCATTGCCGGTGCCATCCATGCTGATGTTTGTGAAATCTATACCGACGTTGACGGCGTATACACGTCCGATCCCCGTGTCGTTCCCAATGCAAAGAAAATCGAACAGATTACCTACGGCGAAATGCTGGAAATGGCGAAACTCGGCGCCGGTGTCATGCAGCCCCGTGCCGTCGAAATGGGCAGCCGCTTCGGCGTCCCCATCCATGTACGCTCGACTTTTTCTGAAGATGAAGGAACTATGATACAGGAGGATTGCTCTATGGAAGTCAAACAGTATCTCATCCGCGGCGTCGCTTCGGATAAAAATGTTGCAAAAATCACCGTTTTAGGGATTCCCAATAAACCGGGCTTTGCCTATCGTGTTTTCGCGGAATTGGCAGAAAAACACGTCGATGTCGACATGATCGTCCAGAGTGTCCGCATTGCCAACGAAGGCGTAACAGATATTACCTTTACCATTGCCCGCACGGACCTCGAACAGGCCAAAGCCGTCCTGGATAACCTGCGTACGGAAATGCCTGTCGAAGACGTCCTCATCGATGACAAGATGGCGAAAGTTTCCGTCGTCGGTGCTGGCATGGCCGGTCATCCGGGCATCGCTGCCGGCATGTTCGGCGTCCTCGGCGATAACGGCATCAATATCGAAATCATTTCCACTTCGGAAATCAGCATCACCTGCCTCATTGCCGAAGAAGCCATCGACAAAGCCGTCAAAGCCATCCACGCACATTTCTTCGACGAAGACTAAGGGGGATACATGTCTGTATTGGATAGCTTTACAGAAGAAATGTTGCAGTCCGAACTGCCGAAACGGGTCATTCTCGAACGCCTGACCCATGGCCTGGAAGTAGAAAAGCCGCCACAGTTTGCCATCCCGGCTCCGAAGTACACCTTTGAAACGAACCTGCACGGCTTCCGCTACGATTACCAGAACCAGACCGTCACCATTTCCTATAAAGTAGCCCACGGCCTTCACGACGATATGACCGTATCCTTTATGACCTTCCGGGTCATCCTGGAAGGACTGGGCGTTTGTATCCGAATGCAGAAGTGGTAGTGAAATACAGAGGGGGTTGTCGCCAATGCGGCAGCCTCCTTTTTGTGGTGAAGGAGGGGAAACGCCGTTCGCAAATGGCAGGCCGCCGCGATCCTGCGGGGCCGCCAGGCCCCAAAAACTCGACGCACGACGAACGACCTACGACGAACGGCTCTACGCCGCGAACTGCGGCCTGCGAACTGCGACCTGCGACCTGCGGGGCCGTCAGGCCCAAAAAGGAGGGAGAAATGCGATGCACTGCGGAACCGATATCGTACAAATCAGCCGTATGGTGGATATGGCCGCTCGCCACGGCCGTTCTCTGGGCCGCTTTTTTACGGCACAGGAACGGGCCTATTGCCAGCGCGATGACGGGGCGTGGCGGCCTGAATCGCTGGCCGGCATCTTTGCCGCCAAAGAAGCCTTGTTCAAAGCGTTAGGCACCGGCTTCCGCCAGGGAAAATGGACGGACGTCGAAGTCTGCCATGATTCCTTGGGAGCCCCGTATTACCAACTTTACGGCTATTACGCCCAGGCCGTCCAAATGAAAACCGGACAGCCCCCATCCCTGTCCATCGCTCACGACGGCGATTACGCCATCGCCTTCACCGTGTTAGGGTAGAAAAAACGCAGTTCGCAGACCGCAGATGGCCGTCCGCAATGGCTCCCCTGATAGGGGAGCTGTCAGCGAAGCTGACTGAGAGGTTGATTGGCTGTTTCCTCGGACTCAGATGCGGCGGTGCCGCGACAGACTTATGAAATAAACGCAGTCCGCAGGTCGCCGCGGTCCTGAGGACCGTAAAAATACACGGCCATTGGCCTTGTGCGTAGGGGCCGGCCTGGTTAAGGCGGCCCGCTGTGAGGTTTAACCACAGCCTATTCTGGTATAATGGCAGGCTTTTACGAACCCCGAACCACGAGCCACGGCCTTTCCTCGGATTCAGATGCGGCGTTGCCGCGACAGACTCAAACTGAGAACGACGCTTCGGAAAGCCCTCAGCGCGTAGCGGGCCGCCTTTACAGGCCGGCCCCTACGATGGCCCCGGATGGGGCAATTTTACGAGCCGAGGGGGGCGAGGCGATGTCGTCCCTTTGAGTTTGTCGCCGCGCAGCGGCATCTGAGTCCATAGCGAACTGCGGCCTGCGGCCTGCGACTTGCGGGGCCATCAGGCCCATGATTCGATGAACGATGAACGACCTACGATGAACGAAAAAACGGCCTGCGGGGCCGTCAGGTCCCATTACACGCGCCCTTTTCAATAAAAATAGGAGAGAAAATACTATGCAAAAAATTACTACTGCCGCTCAGATGCGGAATATGGATCGGATAGCCATGCATGGCATATATGCCATCGCGCCGGCTGTCCTCATGGAAAATGCCGGCCATGCCGTGGCCGAACGGGCTGGCGCCTGGCTTGACGGCTGGGACGGCAAGGACGTCGTCCTCTTTTGCGGCAAAGGCAATAACGGCGGCGACGGTTTCGTCATTGCCCGCCATATTTTAGCTGCCGGCGCCAGGGCTTATGTCTACATCCTCGGCCAGGAAGAAGACTATAGCGACGAAGCGCGTCAGCACCTGCATACGCTGCAGCAGCTGGCTGACGAGGAAACGTGCCTGCTCCTGCCGGCGCCGCAGTCGGACGCTGATTGGCAGCTCCTGCAAAAACGCCTCCTCGCTTCGTCTGTCGTCATTGACGCCATGCTGGGGACCGGCTTCCACGGCAGCCTGCGTCAGCCCATCGCGTCTATCGTAGCCGAAGTCAACGCTGCCGCCGCTGCCGGTGCCGGCACGGTCATCGCCGTCGACATGCCGACGGGCGTCAACTCTGATACGGGTGCTGTCAGCAATGGCGACGACGATGAAGACGGCCCGCTCTTTGCCGACATGACGGTCACTTTCGGCGCTCTCAAGCGGGGCCTGGTCCTCTATCCCGGCCGTGCCTGTGCCGGCCACGTCGAAGTCGACCCCATCGGGATGCCCGGCCCGCTGCTCATGCAGCTCGAAGAAGACCCGGCCTATCTGTTACAGGAATCGGATATCGCCGAAATCGTCGTGCCCCGCAGTCCGGACAGCCATAAAGGGACCCATGGCACCATTGCCATCGTCACCGGCAGCAGCCAGATGGCCGGAGCTGCCCTCATGGCCGCTCACGGCGCCGTCCGCAGCGGAGCCGGCAAGGTCTTTCTCCGCGTGCCCGGCGCGACGGCGCCGTACTGCATCGGCGTCCAGCCGGAAATCATGGTCCGCGGCGTCGGTGCTGGCGACCATTTCACCGCCGCTGATGCCGATGAAATCATTGCCGAAAGCAAGAACTGGTCCGTCCTGGCCATGGGACCTGGCATGGGCCGTGACGCTGATACGAAAGCCTTTCTCCTGAAGGTCCTGGCCGCCGTGGATTGCCCGGTCGTCCTCGATGCCGATGCCCTCAATCTGCTGGTTGGAGAAAAGGCCCTCATCGCTTCGCGGGGCAGCCGGATCATCATGACACCGCACCTGGCCGAGTTTTCGCGTATCAGCGGATTGTCCATGGCTGAAATCAAAGCGGATCCCATTGGTACGGCCCGGCGATTTGCCTCGGAATGGAAAGTCAACCTCGTCCTCAAAGGCGCACCGACGCTCATTGTTTCCGCTAAGACCGGGAATGTCTACGTCAATTCCACGGGCAATGCCGGCATGGCCTGCGGCGGTATGGGCGATGTCCTGACCGGTATGATTGCCGCCATGACCGCCCATCAGGGCATGAGCGACCTGTGCAGTGCTGCCTGTGCCGGTGTCTATCTTCACGGTGCAGCCGGCGATGCCTGCCGCAAAGACCGCGGTCCTTATGGCTTTACCCCTATGGAAACCGCCGATGCCCTTCCCCGTGTCCTGGCTTCATTGGAAGAAGATTTGGCCCTGCCCATTTTGCAGCAGCCCTTGATTGGAGGAAAATAACGTGAAAAAAAGAAAACTCTTTACCGCTGCCCTGGCCCTGGTCATGAGCCTCATGCTCATCCTGGCCGGATGCGGCAACAGCGCTTCGTCCAGTTCCTCTGGCGGAGCCAAGGCTGTCCAGTCCCTCAGCACATCGGACAAGGACCTGCGCGTATCCGTCCTCAACGTCGGCCAGGCCGACGCGACGCTCATCCAGTATAAAGGCAAGAACATGCTCATCGACACGGGCGATGTCGACAGCCGGGCCGATCTGGTCAAACAGCTCAAGGAACATAAAGTCAAAGACATCGACATCATCGTCATCACTCATCCCCATGGCGACCACATGGGCGGCATGGCAGAATTGTTCAAAGACTTCAAGATCAAGCAGATTTACGATAACGGCCAGAGTGCCAATACGGCTATGTACCGCAATTACCTGAAGAACATCAAGGCCAAGAACATCGCCTATAAAACCTTGAAAAAAGGCGATACCTTTACCCTTGGCGATGACGTCAAATTCACGGTCTTGTCACCGGACAAACCCTTTACCAAGGAAAATACGCAGGGCGTTTCCGAAAGCGGCCTGACCAATGACAATTCCATCGTCTGCAAGATGACCTATGGCCAGTTCTCCATGATGTTCACCGGCGATGCCCAGAAAGAAGTCGAAGAAAAAATCCTAAAGGATTATAAATCATCGGATCTCAAATCGGACGTCCTCAAAGTCGGCCATCACGGCAGCAAGACCTCGTCGTCCGACGCCTTCGTCAAAGCCGTAGCGCCCAAAGCAGCCACCATTTCCTGTGCTGCTGGCAACCAGTATAAGTTCCCGCACGAACCGACGCTGAAGACCTTGCAGAAATACAACGTCGAAGTCTGCCGCACCGACCGCAACGGCACGATCACCATTACGACCGACGGTTCATCGTACAGCATCGCAAAGGAGCATTAACATGAAAAAGGAACTCGTCGGCAGCATCGACCGCATAACCGAACAGACAGCGTACCTCATCCTTAACGACGATGAACACGAACTCCAGTTCCCGCTGGAACTCTTGCCGGATGGTGCCGATGAAGGCATGGCCTTCACCATCACCATCGAACGCAACGAAGAAGAAGAAAAACGCCTGGCCGAAGAAATCGCGGCCCTAAAAGAAAGCCTCTCCCAATAGGAGAGGTTTTTTTCTACGAACCAGAATAAACGCAGGCCGCAGGTCGCAGGTGGCAGTTCGCTGCGGTCCTGCGGACCGCAAAAAAAAAACGGCCCGTGTGGCCGTATGCGTAGGGGCTCGCACG
>CABMPA010000114.1 GCA_902388315.1 uncultured Megasphaera sp.
ATAACCATGCTCTTTGTGAGCATTTTTTATTTTCAAAAGTGTCAAACTCGGGATTGTAAATTTTTTTTATATCAATGTCAAGATAGACTTGACGTTTCTGACATACGGCAATCACCAATCCGCTTCGTCCCTGCGGACAGTGAAGTCTTCCAGGATGTCCCGTATGACCGATGGCGAAAAACCGCGATACTGCAAAAAACGGGCCGCCTTGCGGGCTTCGTCAGCACGATAAGAGAACTTGCGCTTCACCAGGGCCCCGGCCAGGGCATATTCATCGGGCCGCTCGACCTCTTCCGGTACGGGCAGTCCGCGCCGGCGCAGGCGGTTGACGATATACAGATGGCCGTATTGTCCTTTGCGGGCATAATAACGGTACACCTCGCCGGCCAGGCGCCGGTCGTCGAGGAAATGTTCCTCCTTCAAAGCGGCAACGACTTCGTCCAGGATGTCGTCAGCAGCCCCGCGGCGGCGCAGCTTATCCCGCAGTTCACATTCGCTGAGGAAGCGGACGTTGAGGAGCTGCAAGGCCTTTTCATAGGCGTCGCGATACTCCATTTAAGCTTCTTCGCCGCCGGCTGCCGGCGTATCCGGCGTGTCCAGGGCTTCCGTGTCTTCTTCCATGGCTTCATCGAATTTTTCCGGTTCCGCTGCCAGGGTATCGCGGATGATTTTTTCGACTTCGTCTGTGATTTCCGGATGTTCCTTCATGAATATCTTGACGTTTTCCTTCCCCTGTCCCAGGCGTTCGCCCTTATAGGAATACCAGGTGCCGCTCTTTTCGATGATGTCCATGGATGTCCCCAGGTCGAGGACCGTGCCTTCACGGGAAATCCCCGTGCCGTACATGATGTCGAATTCGCAGTGCTTGAAAGGCGGTGCCACTTTGTTCTTGACGACTTTGACGCGAGCCCGGTTGCCAATGACGTCGCCACCGGATTTGATGGCTTCGCCCTTGCGGATTTCCATGCGGATCGAAGCGTAGAACTTCAGAGCCCGGCCGCCTGTCGTCGTTTCCGGATTGCCAAACATGACGCCGACTTTTTCACGCAGCTGGTTGATGAAGATGACAATGGCTTTGGACTTGGAAATGATCCCCGTCAGTTTGCGCAGGGCCTGGCTCATGAGGCGGGCCTGGAGGCCGACGTGGGAATCCCCCATTTCCCCTTCGATTTCAGCTTTCGGGACCAGGGCGGCTACGGAGTCGACGACGATGATATCGACGGCACCGCTGCGGACGAGTTCTTCCGTGATTTCCAGGGCCTGTTCCCCGTTATCCGGCTGGGAAATGAGCAGTTCATTCGTGTCGACGCCGAGGTGACGGGCATAGACCGGATCCAGGGCGTGTTCGGCGTCAATAAATGCGGCAATGCCGCCGCTCTTCTGAGCCGAAGCAATGGCGTGCAGGGCCAGGGTCGTCTTACCTGACGATTCCGGGCCGTAGATTTCGATGACACGGCCGCGGGGATACCCGCCGACGCCGACGGCCAGGTCGACGGCCAGGGAGCCGGAAGAGATGACTTCCAGGTTCATCTTGTCAGCGACGTCGCCGAGGCGCATGATGGCACCTTTGCCGAAATCCTTTTCAATCTTGCGCATTGCATTTTCAAGTGCTGTCTGTTTTGCGTCCAACTTCATTCCTCCTAACTAGGCTTTCTTTGTATGGTTCACTATATAATGTACTAAATAATAGATGGCCCGCAGGGCCGCCCGCCGTTTGACCTCGGCCCGGCCGCCGTGATAGACATCGCGATGGGTCACCGTCCCCCAGGGACCGCTGATACCCGTATAGACCAGACCGACGGGCTGATCCGGCGTGCCCCCGCCGGGGCCGGCGATGCCCGTCGTACTGACGGCCAGGTCCGTCCCGTACAGGCGGCGGCTTCCATCAGCCATTTCTCCAGCAGTCTGGGCGCTGACGGCCGTATAGCGTTCCAGTGTATCGTGGGAAACGCCGAGTATCTTTTCTTTCATTTCATTGCAGTACGTCCCGGCCGAGCCGCGGAAGTAATCGGAAGCGCCGGGAACGTCAGTGATGAGCGAACCGACGAGGCCGCCCGTACACGATTCGGCGGCGCTGACGGAATAGCCGCCCTGACGGACAACGTTTCCCAGGACATGGGCCATGGTGTCGTCGTCAAAGCTGACGATCTGACCAGCCAGACGGCGGCGGACTTCTTGTTCCAGCGGAGCCAGCAGGGCTTGCGCCCGTTCTTCGCGGTCGGCCCGGGCCGTCAGGCGGACTTCGACGAAGCCAGGCCGGGCGTACATGGCCAGAGTCGGATTCGATTGTTCCTTGACCAGGTCCATGAGCTGTTCTTCGATGAAAGCTTCGCCCATGTCATAGATTTTGATATACCGCGAGGCGATGCATCCCTGGCTGCCAAAGGTCTGGAGCAGCCACGGCTTCAGCCGGTTCTCATACATCCAGCGCATCTCTGTCGGCGGCCCTGGCAGATGGACCAGGGTCTTGCCGCCTTTCTGCATGGCGACACCGGGTGCCGTCCCGGCCCCATTGTCAAAAATGACGGCCCCTTGCGGAATCATGGCCTGGCGTTTCTGGTTCTCTGTCATCACGGCACCACCGTGATGGATGCGCACCCATTGGCGGACAGATTCGGCAATGGCGTCGTCATAGACAAGGGGCAGCCCCATGAGACGGGCGCCGATGATTTTGGTCATATCGCCCTGAGTCGGCCCAAGCCCACCCGTCGTGATGACCAGGTCGACGCGAGACAAAGCGACTTTCAGCGCTTCCTCCATGCGCAGCGGGTTATCGCCGACTGTCGTATGATAAATGACAGAATAACCTATTTCATTGAGTTTCTTCGATAAATAGACGGAATTATAATTAGTAATTTCACCTAACAACAATTCGGAACCTGTCGTAACCAGTTCCACCAGCATAAGCGATCACCTCGGTTAATCGATCCGTTCGGCTACGAAATCATAAGCAAAGCCCTGGGCAATGCGGACAGGAATCATATCGCCTGGCTGTACGTCCTGGGCGTCTTCCAGATAAGTCAGGCCATCGACATCGGGAGCCTGGATTTCAATGCGCCCGACGGCCTGGCGGATTCCCTTTTCTTCTTCCACTTTTTCGACGAGCATCGTATGGACGGACCCTTCCAGTTCCTGATTGCGGATTTCCGATACCTTGGCCTGGATGGCCATGAGCTGATGATACCGTTCTTCTTTGACTTCTTCCGGAATCTGGCCATCCATAAGAGCTGCCGGCGTACCGTCTTCGCGAGAATAAGTGAAGACACCGACATCATCAAATTCTGTTTCTTTGACGAAATCACAGAGTTCCTGGAACTCTTCTTCCGTTTCGCCCGGGAAGCCGACGATGAATGTCGAGCGCAGGGTCAGCTTGCGGCCGTGGCTGCAGAGCTTCTTCATGAGGCGGCGCACGTCAGCTTCCGAATCGCGCCGGTTCATGCGCTGCAGGACGGACTGGGAAATATGCTGGAGCGGCAAGTCGACATAGGGACAGATTTTTTCTTCCTCGACGATGAGATCCATCAATTCATCCGTAAAGTAATGGGGATAGAGATAGAACAGGCGGATCCAGCGGATACCGTCGATCTTCACCAGCTGGCGCAGCAATTCCGGTAACAGGGAGTGACCGGCCAGGTCGACGCCATAACTCGTCGTATCCTGGGCGATGAGGTTGATTTCCTTGACGCCGTCAGCAGCCAGCTGCTGTACTTCGGCGACGACAGAATCGACAGGACGGCTGTACAACTTGCCCCGCACATGGGGGATGATGCAGAAAGAACAGCCGTTATTGCAGCCTTCGCCGATTTTTACATAGGCACTATATTTCGGCGTCGTCCGCAGGCGGCTCGTATCCTGATTATAGAGATGGCTGACGTTGTCCATGAAGCAGGCCTTGCGGCCTTTCTTGACCGTATCGATGGCTTCCCAGATACGGTCCCACGAACCGGTTCCCAAAAGGGCATCGATTTCCGGCATTTCCTTCATCAGATCTTCTTTATACTGCTGGCTCAGGCAGCCCGTGACGATGAGTATCCGGCACTTCCCTTCCGTCTTGTAGCGGGCGGCCTGCAATATCGTATCAATGGATTCCTGCTTGGCTTTTTCAATGAACGTACATGTATTGACGATGATGATATCCGCCTGGGACAAATCTTCTGTAATCTCCATATGGCGATCGCGAAGGATGCCCAGCATGACTTCCGTATCAATAAGGTTTTTGGAGCAGCCTAAGCTGACAAATCCGATTTTTTCCATGTATCTTTACTTTTCCTTTCCAAAGCGAACTGACTTGATCCACCAGGCCTGCAAATCGCGGCGGCCTTGATCAGAATATTGTTTTTTTACGGGGAATAAGGCGATTTCCTGGCCTTTGGCATCGACTTCCGGATTGGCCGGCACCAGGGCATCGCTCAAAAAAATGTGTTTCTGCCGCAAGACGGCACTGGCATCGGGCGAATAGAGCCAGTCTATGAAGGCATTCGTCAATTCACCGTCTTCACACCAGTTGGTGACAGCCACTCCGGTCAGCCAGTAGGACGTGCCGTCCTGGGGATAGAGAATATAAACAGGCGCCCCATCATGGCGGTACTGCCGGGCGACCGAGGCGTCGGCCACCCCCACATCGGCTTCACCGCTGGCTACGCGGCGTACATTGGCCGACATCGACTTCGAATAGGCCGCTACATGGCTCTGCAAGGAGCGCAGGTAACGTTCACTGTCTTCCATGCCTCTCATTTCTACAAAAGAACAGAGGAATTCACCGGCTATGTCCATGGATGCCAGATCCGGGAAAGCCAGGACCATTTCGGGGTCCGTCAGAAGGTCATCCCAGGTGCGGATCTGCATGCCCCGCCGTTCATAATAGGACTGGCTGACGATGAAGACCATCGGGTTATACCACAGGCCATTCCACAGCTGTTCCGTATCTTTCATGGACGGCGGCACCTTATCCGTGACAGGCGACGCATACGGCTGGAGAATACCGTTTTTCTTCTGTTCCCGCAGATTGTCTTCCGAAGCGATGAGGATATCAGGCTTGACGCTGCTGTCGGCCTTCAGGGCCTGGCGGATATCGTTGTCGCTCTTTGAATAAATCTGGACGCGCAGATGTTTCTGCTCATAAAAAAGCTGGGCCAGGCCGTCGTTGACATCCTGGGGCAGATCGGAAAAAACGACGAGATGGCGTTCCGCTTCATAAGCCCGCTGGGCCTCTTCCTGCTGGCGCCGCTCCAAAATAGGGCCGCACAAGCTGAAGAGCAGGATGACGAAAAGGCTGAGCGCAATAAAAGGCACGAATTTCTTCATTAGATTCACCTGAATTTTCTAGTCTTGGCCGGTCCCCTTCCCTGTCTGCGGGATGAGGCGGCATGCCGGCCGGCTTTATCGGGCCGCCGTAAAGCCTGATGGCGCCGCGGCGCAATGAGGCATTTCGGGCCATATCCGATGAGGTCCCGCCGGCCGGCCAGGCACAAGGCCTTATAGACAATATCATAATTCGCCGGGTTCTTATACTGCATGAGAGCCCGCTGCATCTGTTTTTCTTCAGGCCGGCGGGCGACGTATACCTTTTCTCCCGTCAAAGGATTGAGGCCTGTATAATACATAGCCGTCGACAGACTGCCCGGCGTCGGGATGAAGTCTTGTACTTGTTCCGGCTGCATATGCATATCCCGCAGGAATTCAGCCAGGGCCACGGCATCCTTCAGGGTGCAGCCAGGATGGCTGGACATGAAGTACGGGACAAGGTACTGTTTCTTCCCCAGTTCCCGGTTGGCTTCATCGAACCAGTCCTTGAACTTCAGGAAAGCATGGACATCGGCCTTGCCCATGAGGTCCGTCACGTGTTTGACGACGTGTTCCGGGGCCACTTTCAGCTGGCCGCTGACATGATACTGGCAGAGTTCCTTGACGAAGGCCCTGTTGTTGTCAGCCAGAACATAGTCATAGCGCAGGCCGGAACGGACGAAGACCTTCTTGACTCCCTTGACACTGCGGATTTCCCGCAAGAGTTTCACATAATCATCGTGAGATGTATCGAGGTTCGGGCAGGTTTCGCTGCCGATACAGTGGCGGTTGCGGCAGGCGCCGTCGCGGAGCTGTTTGGCACAGGCAACATGGCGGAAGTTCGCCGTCGGTCCGCCGACATCATGGATATAGCCCTTGAAGCCGGGCAAGTGGGTCATGCGTTCCGTTTCCCGGACGAGCGATTCATGGCTGCGGTGCTGGATGATGCGGCCCTGATGGCTGGCAATGGCGCAGAAATGGCAATGACCAAAACAGCCGCGCTGGCTGGTCAGGCTGAACTGTACTTCCTGGAGGGCCGGCACACCGCCGGCTGCATCGTAATCAGGATGCCAGCGCCGCTGGAAGGGCAGCTCGTAAATGGCATCCATCTCTTCCGTCGTCAAGGGCAGGGCCGGCGGCGTCTGGACGACGAAGCGGTTCTCTGACGGCTGGATGAGGGTCTTGCCGTAAAAGGGATCCTGCTCTTCATACTGCATCTTGAAAGCCTTGGCAAAGGCCAGCTTATCGCTCCTGACGTCTTCATAAGACGGGCAGACGACGGTCTTGTCCGAAATAGGCGGCTTGCTGGTCACATAGCAGATGCCGCGGATATCATACATTTCGGCGACAGTCTTGCCTTCGGCCAGGGCGTCGGCAATTTCGACGACGG
>CABMPA010000115.1 GCA_902388315.1 uncultured Megasphaera sp.
CATACGGAAATCTTCGCCACCCTGACGAAGACGAAATCCTATACGATGATGCTTTGGAGCGAACGCATGTCTGTCGTCCACGTATCGACACATTGTTCTTTACGGGAAGCCTGTGATCGGGCCACGAAAGGCAGAGTGTTGGAATGTGTTCATCTGGCCGATGGTGCAATGAAACAATTGGGGATTGAAAAGCCCCGCATTGCCGTTGCTGGCTTGAATCCGCACAGCGGCGAAGCTGGTCTCTTTGGTCGGGAAGAGATTGATGAAATCATCCCTGCTGTCCAGGCAGCACAGCAGGAAGGTTTGAATGTCGATGGCCCGGTCCCGCCGGATACGGTCTTCTTGAAAGCCTATAACGGCGTCTATGACATTGTCGTTGCCATGTATCATGACCAGGGCCATATCCCCATGAAAATGGTAGCCTTTGATTCCGGCGTCAATGTCACGCTGGGCCTGCCTATCATCCGGACGTCCGTCGATCACGGTACGGCCTTCGATATCGCCGGTAAGGGCATCGCCAAGGCAGACAGCATGTGTTATGCCGTCGATTTAGGAAAACGATTTGCAGAACATTAAATTTTACATATATTCACAAAGGAGCGAGATACATTATGTTTAAAGCAGAAGGTTTGATTACCCCCGTCGTTACGGCGTTGACGGAAACGGAAGAATTCAACAAAAAGGAATACCAGGCTTTTATCGACCATTTGATTCAAGCCGGCGTTCATGGCATCTTCCCGTTGGGGACGAATGGCGAATTCTATGCGTTTTCGGCTAAAGAAAAACTGGAAATCATCGAAGCTGCTGTCGAAGCTGTTCAGGGCCGCGTTCCCGTCTATGCCGGCACAGGCTGCGTTACGACGAAAGAAACGATTGAATTGTCGAAAGCCGTCCAGCAGATGGGCGGTGTCGATTGCTTATCCGTCATCACCCCGTATTTTGTAAAGGCTTCGCAGGCTGATATGATTGAACATTACAGTGCCATTGCCGAAGCTGTCGATATGCCGATTTTGTTGTACAACATTCCGGCACGGACGGGTAATTCCATTGATTGGAAAACGGTCAAGACGTTGGCAAAATATGAAAACATTATCGGCATTAAAGATTCGAGCGGCAACTTCGATAATATGCTGAAATACATCGAAAACACAGATCCCCGCCTCAACGTATTGGCTGGCAGTGACTCTCTCATTCTCTGGGCTCTCATGGCAGGTGGTACCGGTGCCATTTCGGGCTGCTCCAATGTCTTCCCGGAATTGATGGTCAGCATCTATAACTACTGGAAAGAAGGCAACATCGAAAAGGCCAATGAATCGCAGAAGAAAATCCGCGCTTTCCGCAATGTCATGCAGATGGGCAACCCGAATTCGGTCGTCAAATTAGCGGTCAATATGCGCGGCTATCACGTAGGGCCGGCCCGCCAGCCGTCGAACTGCACGGATCCGGCTATTAAAAAAGCCTTGGAAGATGTCTTCAAACTGTACGATTAATTGCAGGTGATTAAAACTAGGAGGTGCTGCCATTATGGGAGCTGTAACGTTTACGACCGGGGAAACTGCGTTTATTCTCGGTATGGTATTTATCTACATTGCTATTACAAGCTGGCTCAGTGTCAAGCTGCGCAGTAAGACGAGTGGTGAATTTATGAATGCAGCCAAGACCATGCCGGCATTGATCGTAGCTGTTTTGCTGATGACTGAATTCATCGGGGCTAAATCGACGGTTGGTACGGCAGAATCAGCTTTTAAATACGGGATGGCCGCTTCGTGGTCCGTTATTGCTGCGGCAGTAGGCTATTTATTGTATGGCTTGTTCTTCGTCAAAAAATTATATCGGTCCGGTTCATTTACGATTTCAGGCGCCATTGCTCAAAAATACGGCCATTCGACGCAGCTCATTGTCTCCGTCATCATGATTGCCGCTTTGCTGCTGGTCAATGTAGGGAACTACATCAGCGGGGCAGCTGCCTTGACTCGTATCATGCATGTCAATATTCCTATGGCGATGCTCATTATTGCCGTAGTTAGTACGTTCTATTATGTCTTAGGCGGGATGAAGGGCGTTGCCTACGTCACAGTTATCCATGCTTTTATGAAGTATCTGGGGGTCATCATCGTCATTGCCGTGGCCTTATCGCTTACTGGCGGCATCCAGCCGATTGTCGATGACCTGCCTGATTTCTATTTCACTTGGGATGGACATATTGGAGCGAATACCGTTTTTGCCTGGATTATTGCAACATCCGGTTCTATCTTTTCGACACAGTTTGTCATGCAAGCCATTTCTTCCACGAAGAGCGCTCATGAAGCCCAAAAAGCCTGCCTCTACTCGGTCATTCTTTGTCTGCCCCTCGGTCTGATTTTAGCCGGTATCGGCGTCTGCGCCCGTTTCTTATATCCGGATATGCAGGCCCTCTATGCACTGCCCGTCTTCATCCAGCATATGCCGCTGTTCTTGTCGGCCATCGTTACGACATCTATCGTAGCCGCTGTATTCGTCAGCGTCAGTACGGTAGCCTTAGGGATTGCTTCCTTGGTCGTAGCTGACTTCTATGTCCCGAAATTTAAACCGGCTCCGGAAAAACAGTTGAAAATGACGCGCTATATTTCGATTGTCATCGGCTTCCTGCCCCTGCTCTTCGTCTTCGGTGTTCCGGAAATTTTGAAATTGTCCTTCTTTACGCGAGCCTTGCGCCTGACCATTTCTGTCGTCGCAGTCCTCGGTTTCTACCTGCCTTTCTTCAACAGTACGCGTGGTGCCAATGTCGGCCTTGTCGTGTCGGCTGTCGGCACGGCTGTCTGGTATCTCTTGGACAATCCCTTCGGTATTGATAATATTTACATTGCCCTTATCGTACCGGCTGTGGTCATGTTCTTTGAAAAAGTCTTGACCGGCGGATCGGGTCCTATCGATGTGGTACCGGCTGAAACGGGCGCTGGTGAAGCGGTCCAAACTGTGAAAGCTGATGCTCAGACCGGGCATGATGATAAATAAATAAGGAGATGTAACGCATGATTGTCGGAACGATTCACACAATTCAAAACGAAATGTTGTTATATCCCAAAGCAATTCAAAAGGGGATACAATATTTATTGTCAGCGAAGCTGGATGAATTGCAGCCTGGAAATATTTATCCCATAGAAGGCGATGCGATTTTTGCCAAAGCTTCGGATTATATGACCGAACCCGCCTCCCAACGAGCTGCGGAACGTCATGAAAAATTTATCGATATACAGTATATCCTGTCGGGAAGTGAAAAAATAGGAATCGGCCGCGTAGAAACAGCCGGTCCTGTCAAAGAAGATGCCCTGGCTTCTAAAGACTTCATGAAATATAATACGATTGACGATGAAGTTTTTGTTACGTTGACACCTGGAACCTTTGTCATCTGCTATCCTTGGGATGTACATCGTGCCAATTGCAATCCGGAAAACGGTCCGGTTCATGTTAAGAAGATCTTGGTCAAGGTCGCTGTCGATTCGTTGCAGCAGCCATAGGAGGAGAACATGGAAACTACATTTGATGGAGTTATTCGAGAAAATAGCCAAGCCGGCTATCAGGAAGCTTTTATCCCGTCTGAAAATCCGCAGAACCATGCGTCGAACCTGTTGGAACTTTCCAATGGCGATTTGTTATGCGTCTGGTTTTCGGGGACGCAGGAAGGAGTCAGTGATATTTCGGTCTTCCTGTCACGGTTGAATCAAGGCGAATCGTCCTGGTCTAAACCGGTTCAGTTGTCGTTCGATACGACTCGTTCGGAACAGAACCCCGTTTTATTTGAAGATCCCGATGGTATTTTATGGCTCTTATATACGGCCCAGAAAGCCGGTAATCAGGATACGGCCTTTGTCCGTTATCGTCAGTCGAAAGACAAGGGCTATACCTGGTCGGACATCAAACCCTTGATCGAAGAACCGGGGACGTTTATCCGCCAGCCCATTACGGTTCTTCCCAACGGGGACTGGGTACTGCCGATTTTCCGCTGTGCCGTACAGCCAGGTGAAAAATGGGTAGGCGACCACGATACGTCAGCCGTCAAAGTATCTCATGATAAAGGCCAGACCTGGGAAGAAGTCACTGTCCCGTCGAGCGTGGGCTGCGTCCATATGTGCGTCAATGTGTTGCCTGATGGGACCTATGTGGCTCTCTATCGCAGCCGCTGGGCTGACCACATCTATCGCAGCGAATCGAAAGATGGCATCCACTGGACGGAACCTCAGGCTTTATCGCTGCCCAATAACAACTCATCGATTCAGGCCGCCTGCTTGAATGATGGTAAGCTGGCAATGGTATTTAATAATATCAACGCCGATGATAGTGAACAGCGCCGGGCTTCCTTGTATGATGAAATTGAAGACGACGTCGTCACGGACGAAGAAAGACGGATTTCATCCGATGTCCCGCAGGACCCGAAAGGACGCAAGGCTGTTTGGGGTATCCCGCGTGCGCCGATGACTGTAGCTATTTCGGAAGATGGCGGCAAGACATGGCCGTATGTCCGGAATATCCAGGAAGGCGATGGCAGCTGCCTGAGCAATAATTCGGTCGAAAAGAAGAATCGCGAACTGTCTTACCCGTCGATTAAACAGGGGAAAGATGGCAAGATTCATGTAACCTATACGTATTATCGGCAGACGATCAAATATGTTTGCCTTACCGAAGATTGGATTAAAGGAAATCACTAAGGAGGATTTATCTCATGAAACAATGTCAGTTGACGATTCCGGGCGTCGTTTATGCTGGCCCCGGCAGTGTAGAAAAAATCAATGAAGTCTTGCAGCGGGAAAAGGCACAGTCTGTCTTGCTGTTTACGGATAAAGGGGTCCGTGGTGCGGGCCTTACGAAACGGGTCGAAGAAATCTGCTCGGCTGTGAAATTGACGGTCATCGACGATTTGGCTTCGGAACCTTCCTATCAGGATGTGGAACGCGTCATCGATGAAGTACGCGTTGCCAACATTGACTTGGTCATCGGCGTAGGCGGCGGCAGCGTCATGGATGCGGCTAAATTGGCCAGCATCGTTATCGGTGCCGACTATGGTGTTCGCGACTTGCTGAAGGACCCGACGATTGCTAAGAAATATATCAAATCCCTGATGATTCCGACGACTTGCGGAACTGGTTCGGAAGCGACCTGCAATTCCATCGTCGCAATCCCGGAAGAACAGTCTAAACAGGGTATCGTCAATAATTGCATGATTCCGGACTATGTCATCCTTGACGCCGAAATGATTCGCCATCTGCCGTCGAAAGTCCTGGCGGCTACCGGCGTCGATGCCCTGGCTCATGTCGTCGAATGTTTTACGTCGAATAAAGCGACGATTCTCAGCGATACCTATGCTATCGAAGGGGCGAAGAAGATTTTCCACAACATCCGTGAAGCTTATACTGACGGCGATAATATGGATGCCAAGACGGAAATGCTCATCGGCGCTTTCTACGGTGGTGTTGCCATTACCGGTTCCGGTACGACCGCTGTCCATGCCCTCTCCTATCCGTTAGGCGGCAAATACCACATTGCCCATGGTGTTTCCAATGCTATCCTGATTGCGCATGTCATGGAATTCAACAAAGATGCCTGCACAGAACGGCTGGCCGCTCTCTGCGATGCCGTCTATCCTGAAAAATATGCAGAAACAGCAGACAGCAAAGCCGATTATATCATTTCTGAAATCAAAGATGTCGTCGCCAAAGTCCATATCCCGACGAAACTCGACGAATTTGGCGTCAAAAAAGAAGACCTCGACTTCCTGGTCAAAGCCGGAAGCCAGCAGACCCGTCTCTTAGTTAATAACTGCAAGGAATTGTCCCTGGACGATATCCGTTACCTCTACGAAAAATTATTTTAACCTAATCTGTCAGAAACGCCCAAAGGGCTTGCCGCACGTAAAATTGTGCGACAAGCCCTTTTTTGATTTAGCTATACTGAATCAAGGTGTTGCCAAACGGCAGGCGGTTAATTATCTTAGTGCTTGTATTGAACCTCTCCCACTTATAGAAGAGGGAGATTCCTGAGAAGGTTGCTGTTTAAGTTTCCTCCTGAAATCAGGATAGCCTTATTCTCAAAGGGCTGTCCAAAAGCCCCTTACACAGTTCCTCGAAATCGAAGTTCTGCTTACTTTGGTAGATACATTTTGCACTTCTTTTCTACCCGTCGCGATTCGCCTATTGCGTCGTGCTGCGGCAAGGGGGAGTGCTCCTCCGAAAACGGCTCAAAGACCGTTGATTGAAAATACTTTTTTGTTCCTGCAGAAGTCTAACTGCTATTGATATTATACCACAGGCTCGCCATTCAGCTCCAACCTAAGAGGAAGGAGTCTTCTGGTGAAACTGTGATAAAAAATAATCGCCTTGCAGCTCCACAACTCTAGGCGATTACTTCGTTAAACAATGGGGCTGACCGTTTCCGGGCAACACCTTTTTCTATGTGTAGCATAACATAAATGACGATAATCGTCAATGTTCCCGTTTCTTTCGTTCCTGGAGAATACTCATTGAATGAAACGCAAATGCCCCTTTTTATCGGCGATGAAAAAATAAACGCAGGCCTCAGGTGGCAGGTCGCAAAAAACGGCTAGCGGTCGTATGCGTAGGGGCCGCCTGAATAAGGCGGCCCGCTGTGAGATTTCGCCACAGC
>CABMPA010000116.1 GCA_902388315.1 uncultured Megasphaera sp.
TGACGAAGCGGAAGACTTCCGGCATGGCTTTACGGACTTTCGACCGCGTATATTTTGACGACAAGAGTTTGGCCAGGTTTATCATCCGTTCCAGCGTCGTCCGGGCCCAGTCATCAGTGACCTTGCCTTCGCGGTAGAGCATATTCAATTTTTCTTTAGGATAATAAATAAGGGTCAGCAAGTCGTCCTGTTCGGCTTTGCTCATCTTGTCGGAAAAAATCATTTCCACTTTTTCCCGGATGACGCCGGAGCAGTTATTGAGAATGTGGTAGAAGGCTTCATATTCACCGTGCAGGTCACTCATGAAGTGTTCCGTCCCTTTGGGCAGATTGACAATCGCCTGCAAGTTGATAATTTCTGTAAACGTCGCGGCCTGCGTTGGATACTCTTTGGACAAGAGTTCCAAATAGCGCAGGTATTCTGGAGAATAGGTGTCGTACGTTTCCATGTGGCGTACCTCTCTTTCTTATATAGTATATATAATATGGCTTATTTAATTTCTATTGTATATCATCATTGCCAGGGTGACTAGGTTCTTTTCTACTTTTTATCACCTTTTACTCTATTTTGTTTATTCCGTATATACAATTATTCCTTTAGTAAAAGACAAAGCATGATTCGCCCCCTTCATCTTCAATCAGTATAATTCTATTTATACCATGATTTTGATTCATATTGCAATTATTTTTAACGAATACATCCTTTTAACTTACTATAACGTTTATCCTATGCCATAAAAATCCTTGAATTTTGACGTTCCTTTCCGCATAGCGGCAAAGTGGTGCCGTCATGGAAAAATCTTTTCCTCATTGTGGTATTTTCAAGGGCGAAAAAACATGCTATTATGTAATTGTAGAAATCAGTTTTAGGTATAATTAATTTAAATGAGGTGATTACATATGAATAAGTATTTGGAATCTGTCATTGAAAATGTACGTACGAAACACGCAAACGAACCGGAATTCGTCCAGACCGTCGAAGAAGTCTTGAGTTCTCTGGACCCCGTCGTTGAACGCCACCCGGAATATGAAAAGTTCGACCTCCTCAACCGGCTCGTCGAACCGGAACGGCAATTCACATTCCGCGTCGTCTGGCAGGACGATAACGGCGAATACCACACCAACACGGGCTACCGCTTCCAGTTCAACGGCGCTATCGGGCCCTACAAAGGCGGCCTCCGTTTCCAGAAAAACGTATACTCAGGCATCATCAAATTCCTGGGCTTTGAACAGATTTTCAAGAATGCGCTGACCGGCCTGCCTATCGGCGGTGCCAAAGGCGGTGCTGACTTCGATCCGACAGGTAAGTCCGACGCCGAAATCATGCGTTTCTGCCAGAGTTACATGCAGGCACTCTATCGCTACATCGGTCCCGATATCGACGTACCGGCTGGGGACATGGGCGTTGGCGGCCGTGAAATCGGCTATCTCTTCGGTGAATACCGCCGCTTGAAAGGCTGCTTCGAAAACGGCGTTCTCACAGGTAAAGGCTTCAGCTTCGGCGGTTCCCGCATCCGTCCGGAAGCTACGGGCTACGGCGCTGTCTACTACCTGGAAAACGTCCTCAAAGATGACGGCCAGGACATCAAAGGCAAGACCATTGCCGCTGCCGGCTTCGGCAACGTAACCTGGGGCATCTGCAAGAAGGCTACCGAACTGGGTGCCAAAGTCGTCACTCTGTCCGGTCCGGACGGCTATATCTACGACCCGGACGGCGTCGCTACGCAGGAAAAGATCGACTACCTCGTCGAAATGCGTAACAGCGGCCGCAACCGCGTCCAGGACTATGCGGATAAATTCGGCGTCGAATTCTTCCCGGGCGAAAAACCGTGGGGCCGCAAAGTCGACATCGTCATGCCGTCGGCTATGCAGAACGACGTCCATATGGAACAGGCTAAACAGATCGCTGCCAACAAGATCCGCTACTACATCGAAGTCGCCAACATGCCGACGACCAACGATGCCCTGAAATTCTTACTCGACCAGAAAGACATCATCGTCGCTCCGTCGAAAGCCGTCAACGCCGGCGGTGTCGCTACATCGGCCCTGGAAATGAGCCAGAACAGCGAACGTCTGGTATGGACTGCCAAAGAAGTCGATGACCGTCTCCATGAAATCATGAACACCATTTACCAGAACTGCAAAGATGCAGCTGCCCGCAACGGCTTGGGCTACAACCTCGTAGCTGGCGCTAATATCGCCGGGTTCGAACGCGTCGCTGACGCTATGCTGGCACAAGGTGTATTCTAAGGCATACCTGAAACTGAATATATAGAGCGTGAAAAAAGGAGCTGTCGCATCGCGACAGCTCCTTTTTGAGTATTAAGTTTGTAGTGAAGGGCTCTAAATTTAAAGCCCTCTTCTACAAACTCTGTACTACAAACTCTTCTTTCATCTGCTGGCGCAGGGTGGCGTCCTGGGCAAAGAGGAGGGCCAGGCGTCCCATGATTTCAGCGCCTTTGACGATGGTCGGTTCGATGGTCTTGGCCTTGACGGCATTGGCGATATCCGTCGAGTGTTCCGGCATGGGAACGTCGCCTAAGGCCAGGTGGACGTGGACAGCCGGGCATTGGTGGCTGACGTTGCCGACGTCAGAGCTGCCGCAGTCCGTCGGGTATTCATAAGGAATACCCATGGCCTGAAGGACCTGTTCCGATGCTTTCGTCGCCGCTTCGTTCCAGACCATGTTATCGAATTTGCAGCCCATCTGGCTGACATCGTACGTCGTTTCCGTGGCAATGGCCGCTCCCTTGAAGCAGTTCATGACCTTGGCGACGACGGTATCGAGATAGTCCCGTTCACTGTGACGGATACAGCATTCGACTTCAGCGTAATCGGGGACGACATTGGAGGCCATGCCACCGTTTACGATATACGAACCGATACGCGTTTCCGGCCGGACGTGCTGGCGCAGCATATCGACGGCGTGGAGGGCCAGCATGGCCCCGTTCAGGGCGTTGCGGCCGTTCCACGGTTCACCGGCGGCGTGGGCCGTCTGGCCGTGAAAGGCGATACGGTAGTCGTCAAGGGCCAGGAAATGGGAATTGGCATTGGTCTTGGTCGGCGAAATGTGGACCATGACGGCAAAATCGTAATCCTTGAAGACGCCCTGGTCACACATGATGACCTTGCCGCCGCGCAATTCTTCGTCCGGCGTACCGATAAGGTCGACGTCGACAGGCAAATCGGCCAAGTCTTTCAAAGCAGCCGCTGCCAGGAAACTCATGGCGCCGTTGGCCGAATGGCCGCAGCCGTGACCGACGCCGGGCAGGGCATCGTATTCGGCCAGGAGGGCCATCTTGAAGACCGGCTTATCGGCACGATGGGCAATGGCACGGAAGGCCGTAGGCTGACCGGTAAACTGTTCTTCCACTTCCATGCCCAGGGAGCGGCATAAATCGACGTAATGCTGGCAGGCATGATATTCTTCGCCGGAGAGTTCCGGATCGTCAGCAATAGTATAATTAAGCTGAAAAGCCTGGCCTTCATGGGCTTTCAAGGCTTTTTTCAAATCTTCGAGGGTATTCATATTCTAAAAAAACTCCTTCTATCCAATGATGAACATATATAAAGGGATGACGATGATGCCCATGACAACGGTGATGAAGCTGACTTCTGTCGAATAGCGGACATCGGCACCGACGGACTTGGCGACGACGGTCATCTGGGTCATGGCCGGCATACTGGCCTGCATAGTGAAGACCTGAGCCGACATGGGCGTGACCGGGATGAAAGGCAAAAGCGCCAGGACACAGGCCGGACAGACCAGGAAGCGGCCGACGAGGGCGCCGATGATGTCCCGGTCCCAGCGGACCGAAGCCAGGGAAATGCCGGTCATTTCAATACCGATGACCATGAGTGACAAGGGCGTCGCCATATTGCCGACGTATTGGAACGACGTCAGCAGAAAATCGGGCAGCTTGATATTGGCCATGATCAGGGCCAGGCCGGCTAAAAAGCCAAGAAGCGGCGGCGAAAAGACTTTCTTCAGGGTCTGCAGGGAAAACAAGGGCATAGTCCCCTTGCCGCCCAGGCTGTCGTTGACGATATGGTAGACGCCGAGCGTCCAGAACATGGTCGTATTGGCCATGTAATAGAGCATGACCGACGGCACGCTCTGCGTCCCGAACAGGGCCAGGTTGACAGGCAGACCGATGAAAATCGTATTGGCAATGAAAAAGCAGGTGATGAAGACCCCCTGCCGGTCCTGACGGATGTGCAGGACTTTGGCCGCCATGCGGCCGACGGCATAGGCCAAAAGGATGGATGCAAAGGGCAGGAGCAAGTCCGGCGCGATGCGTATGAGTGAATCATGGGTAAAATCCTTTTCCAGCTGGCAGAGCATGTATAAGGGCAGGCTTATCTTCATGACCAGTTTGGTAAAGACAGCGCTCATGTCCGGGCCGAACCAGCCTTTTTTCGCCAGGATGAACCCGATGGAAATGATAAATAAAACTTCAAAAATACCTTGTAAGCCGTGCAGCACACCTTCCACCTTACCGCTTCCCTTCTAAATGGTATAATTCCGGCCGCCTGTCGCAAAAGACATTGATGCGGCTGCGGATATCGTCGATGACGGACAAGTCGATATCACCTGTAACGACGACTTCTTCCTCACCGCCTTCGGCCAGGACTTCGCCCCAGGGGTCGACGATCATGGAATGACCGCAAAAGCGGTAATCGCCGCAGATACCACAGCTGTTGACGGCGACGACGAAGAGCTGGTTCTCAATGGCCCTGGCCCGGTTGAGGATCTGCCAATGGGCCAGGCGGGGATGAGGCCAGGCTGCCGGGACAAAGAGGATTTTGGCACCGGCCAGGGCGGCCATGCGGACCCATTCGCCGAAACGCAGGTCATAACAGGTAATCGACGCCATCGGGATGTCACCCAGGAAGAACGTATTCAAATGGTCCCCCGGCGTGAAGGCTTTCTCCTCTCCGCCAGGCGTGAACAGATGGCATTTATCATACGACGAGACGCGATTTCCTTCTTCATCGACGATATACGTCGTATTGTACAGGCGGCCGTCATGACGGCGGGCAATGGAACCGCCGACGAGCTGGATATGACACGATGAAGCCAGGTCCTGTAAGAACTCCTGGGCCTGGCAGCCGTCTTCATCGGCCCGGTCATAGACATCAGGCGGATAGAACGATAAATCCCATAATTCCGGCAGAACAGCCAGGCCGGAACCGGCAGCAGCCGCCGTGCGGACCTGGCTGCGGACCTGATTGAAATTGGCCTGCCTGTCGCCGGGAACGATAGGAAATTGGATGAGTGAGATTTTCACTGTACTTCCCCCTTTCTTTACTTGTCATGTCAATTTGACTTTATTATACCATAGACTTGAAAAGACTTGAAAAGAATCATCCTTCTTGCTATAGTAAAATCAATATAGGCAAAAAGAAGGGGTACTATGGAAGACAATGAAAAGATGAAAGATTGGCTGACCGGCCTCATGGGCTGTACGGCCTGCCACTTGCGCGATGAAGGCAACCGCGGTCCGACGCGGTATTCCGGCGATTGCGCGTCGCCGCTGATGTTCGTCGGCGAAGGGCCTGGCGGTGTGGAAGATGAATACGGCGTTCCCCTGGTCGGACCGTCGGGGCAGCTCCTCGACAAGGCCTTGTGGAGCGTCGGACTCACGCGGGACCACGTCTACGTCACCAACATCGTCAAATGCCGTCCCAAGAACAACCGCACGCCGACCCTGGAAGAAGGCCGTCACTGTGCGGACATCCATTTGGTCAAAGAAATCGAGCTGGTCCAGCCGAAGGTCATCGTCTGCCTGGGCAAAGTCGCCTTCCAGTATTTCTACGGCCGTGCAGCCAGCATTATGCGCAACCGCGGCAAGTGGTTCACCTGGCGCGGATATGACATCATGCCGACGTATCACCCGGCCTTCCTCCTGCGCCAGACCGGCCACGAACTGGTCGAATCGAAATGGCAGGTCTACTACGACTTCAAAGCGGCTGTAGAAAAAGCCAAGGCCGCTATGCCCGATTATACCTATCAGAGCCCGGAAAAGCCAGACCTTTTGACACAATATGCGGCCTTAAAAGAGAGCCGGCATTGGTAAATGGCATTTAAAGGCCGCCGGTCGCAGTTCGCAGGCCGCAGGCCGTAAAAATATGATGTGACAGAATTCAAATACTATATGGGCATAGAAGTCCACAAAGTATATCTCAGTGCCATCCTTGACCTATATGACCGCAGAATTGTTTCTTACGCCATACGGGATGCGAATAATAACGCGTTAGTATTTGATACTGTTATACTTATTATATTTCGAGAAAATTCCGCTGTGAAATATAAAAAACGAGCCCAGTCATAAGCGATGCTTATGACCGGGCTCGTTTTCCCGCTCTCAAAATCAATCAAATTTACGGTCGTACAGGTGGCTCCGTTCGAGGAATTCTTCAACCGTCGGGAAGCCGAGTTTCTTCAATAATTCGATGACATATGGATTTTCCATCGGCGTCTTATAGGCCGCTTGTTCACCATAGGCCTGGACGTTGGCTTTGCCTTCTTCTTTTTTGATGATAGCCCGGGGACCGCCGACACAGCCGCCCATGCAGCCCATGCCTTCAAAGAAGTTGCCATCGCGGTTGCCGGCCAG
>CABMPA010000117.1 GCA_902388315.1 uncultured Megasphaera sp.
GCAAAAAAAGGCGCTGTCTTCATGCGACAGCGCCTTTCAATTGCATAGGTTTGACGAAAATATCTTGGAAAAATATTAACGTTTCGAGAACTGGGAAGCTTTACGAGCTTTCTTGAGGCCGTATTTACGGCGTTCTTTTTCACGCGGGTCGCGTGTGAGGAAACCAGCTTTTTTGAGAGCCTGACGGAAATCGCCGTCGACTTCCAAAAGGGCACGGCTGATGCCGTGACGGATTGCGCCGGCCTGGCCGGACGGGCCGCCACCCTTAACGTCAGCGATGACGTCGTACTGTTCAGTTACGCCTGTGAGTACGAGCGGCTGTTTAATAACCAATTCCAGTGTTTTACGACCGAAATATTCGTTCAATTCTTTTTTGTTGACTGTGATTTTACCCTGACCCGGAACCAGACGAACTCTAGCAACGGATGTCTTTCTACGGCCAGTGCCGTAGTACTGTGCTACTGCCATGAAATCTTCCTCCCGGTATTAATTAGCGAATGTTTAACTTCAAAACTTCAGGTTTCTGAGCCTGATGCGGATGTTCAGCACCTGCATAAACGTTCAGTTTGCGGTACATCTGTTCACCCAATTTATTTTTCGGGAGCATACCGCGAACTGCCATTTCAACAACGCGTTCCGGACGTGCTTCGAGCATGTGGCCGGCCTGAGTGAATTTAGCTCCACCGGGATAACCGGAATGATGGAAATAGGTTTTCTGGATTAATTTTTTACCTGTTAATTTAACCTTTGCTGCGTTTACTACGATTACATAATCGCCTGTATCAACATGCGGGGTAAAAGTAGGTTTATGTTTTCCCCGAAGAACTTTAGCTACTTCGGCAGCAAGACGGCCTAATGTCTGGCCTTCAGCATCAACAACAAACCATTTGCGTTCGATGTTGCCTGCATTGGCCATAAATGTAGTTTTCATGCTGTGTAATTCCTCCCTGAATTTAACTAACTGACCAAGCTTTTGGTGCTCTTTCTCCGGGGCTAATGGAGTCCAAGTGAAAAGCTTACTTATTTATTTTACAGATTTAGACAGGCCTTGTCAAGCTTTTTTTTCGTAAAAAACAGCTCCAACCCGGGCTGAGCCGGTTCCGCCGAAAATACGGTGCCTGAACTATTTTTTCGGCATCTTTTCTGCGTTTTTCAGCATGTCCGTGACAGCGCTGATGATGTCGTCATCGCCTTCTTTGGCAATATTGCCCAGGATGGCGGCGACTTCCATCGTATCGCCGTGCTGCCAGGCCAGGCAATGAATGGTTTCGGTAAAGGGATTGCCGTTGATGACCAGGGACTTGGCGATGGTCCATTCATAGAAGAGATGCCCATTGGTTTTCTTCGCCGTCACGGGGGAAACGACGCGGAACCCCTCCGGCAGGCGGCCAGGCATATTCTGATTCAGCCGATTCATGAGCGTCCGCATATCCGGCCGGCTGCCGATATCGCGCAGATAGGAATTTTCCCGGTGTTCTCCATAGACAGCGGCTTTGACATCCCAAATCGTCGCCGTATAGTGCAGCAAGTACGCATACTGGAAGTCGGCATCGTCCTTTTTGACGACCTGATACGTCGCCGGCTGGATGGGAAAAATTTGTTCAAACAAAGCGATGACATCATTGCCTTCCTCAGCGGCCGTCAGCATCGGCTGTTGTCCGGACTGCATGTAGATATCATCCGGTACGGTGATGACGCCCCAATTCGGGAACTTGGTCATCGTCCCTTTATCCTTGGCCAGCGAGGCCGTCCCAATCGACAGAACGGCTGCTGCCATCAGCAAGATTGCTTTGATTTTCATGGTTTCACTCCTCGTTTTTCTCAAACAATAATATGTTCATTGTATCCCATGACGCTTTTTCTGTCAAAAAAGAGGAAAGTATGATATGATATAGTTATGTAAATCGCCTCAATCTATACGATTCAGGCATATTTCCACTTACCTAGGAGGTTATACAATTATGGAATTCAACATCAAAGCCAACTCGACAGCAGAAGTTTCTGAAAAATGCACCGAAAACAATACGGCCATCAAATTGGGCAGCGGCAAATCCCCTGTCTATGCCACACCGGCCCTGGTAGCCCTCATGGAAAATGCAGCCATCAACGCCTGCGACCCCCAGCTCCCGGAAGGCTATAACACCGTCGGCATCGCCATGAACGTCAAACACGTCGCAGCTACGCCGATCGGCCTGACCGTCACCGCCAAAGCCACCCTGATCGAACAGGACCGCAAAAAACTGACCTTCAAAGTCGAAGCTCACGACGAAGCCGGCCTCGTAGGCGAAGCCACCCATGAACGCTTCATCATCGAATCGGCACCGTTCCTCGCCAAAGCCGAAGCCAAAAAAGCCGCAGCAAAATAAGGGTTCGTGGCTCGTATAAAAAAAGAGGCTGTCTTCATAGGACAGCCTCTTTTTACGTTGATCGTAGGTCGTTCATCGTTTGTCACATGGGGTTAAAATTATCACCCCATCGGCTAACCACTAACTGCTAGCCACTAGCCACTTTTTTTGCGGCCTGCGAACTGCGGCCTGCGGGACGCCCTTTGGGCGTCCCCTACGAATCTCACTGCACGATGACAGCCAGTACGTCGCCGGTCTTTACGTTATCGCCGGGGTTGACGCGGATTTCATGGAGTGTGCCGTCTGCGGTAGCCGTGATGTCGTTCTGCATCTTCATGGCTTCTAAGACGAGGATGATATCCCCCCGTTTGACGGCTTTGCCTGCTTCGGCTTTGAGGGCCGAGATCTTGCCCGGCATGGGAGCCTTGACAGTGATGGCGCCTTCCGGGATCGGGCCGCCTACAGCAGGAGCCGGCGTCGCAGCCTGTGCAGCTGCCGGAGCGGATGCCGGAGCCGGGGCCGGTGCAGGAGCTGCCGGGGCCGGAGCGGGAGCGGCAACAGGAGCGCCCCCCATTTCTTCGACTTCTACTTCATATGCTTTGCCATTGACGGTAACCTTGAATTTTTTCATGTATATGTCCTCCTGGAATTAAATACTCTCTGTTAACGATTCATGCCACCCAGGCGGGCTGCCATAGCCCAGTTTTCCCGATGGCGCTTATAACCGCGCTTCTGCGGACGGATAGAACGGATAGCGGACGGCGGATAGCCATAGGCAGCGACAGCTGCCATGATGACGGCGACGACTTCATCGTCTACGCCATCCTGAGACGCTTGCGGAGCCGTTTCTTTTACGACAGCCATCGACCGTTCCCCTACGACAGCGGGCTGACGCTGGCCGACCGGAACGACGGGATGCGTCAGTTCCTGTTTTTCTATTTTTTCAGGTTCCGCCGGAACTGTTTTTTCAGCTTTGACAGCGTCCTTCAAATCCTGGACGGCTTCGGCCAGTTCCTTGACGCTCTGCTGGAAATCGGCAACATCCTTCATCTTATCTTCCAGGGCACGGAAGCGGGTATTATAGTACCGGCTCAAGACCAGGGTCATGGCAATCAGCAGGACGATGACGGCGAATTGAATTTCTATCATACGGCAGCCTCCTTATAACGGCATGTTGCCGTGTTTCTTCGACGGCCGTTCTTCCCGCTTGCTGTAAAGCATAGCCAGAGCACTGATGATGCGCGGACGCGTTTCCTTCGGTTCGATGACGCAGTCGATCTGGCCGTGTTCGGCTGCTTTATAGGGCGTCGAAAATTCATTGATGTATTCCTGTTTCTTCTTTTCTTTTTCCGGATCGTGTTTGAAGATGATATTGGCTGCCCCATCGGGACCCATGACGGCGATTTCGGCCGACGGCCAGGCCATGACCATATCGGCGCCGAGCTGGCGGCAGCACATGGCAATATAGGCACCGCCGTAGGCCTTGCGGGTGACGACAGTGATCTTGGGGACCGTCGCTTCGCAGTAAGCATAGAGCATCTTGGCACCGTGGCGGATGATGCCGCCGTATTCCTGAGTCGTCCCCGGCAGGAAGCCCGGTACATCGACGAAGGTGACGACAGGGATATTGAAGCTGTCGCAGAAGCGGATGAAACGGGCGGCCTTATCGGACGCGTTGATGTCCAGACAGCCGGCCAGGAACTTCGGCTGGTTGGCGATGATACCGACAGTCTGACCATCAAAACGGGCAAAGCAGGTGATGATGTTCAGGGCATAGTTTTCCAGTACCTGGAATACGTTGCCGTCGTCGACGCAGGATTTGATGACATCGAGCATATCGTAAGGCATGCTGCTGTTGTCCGGAATGACCGAATTGAGGCTTTCATCTTCCCGGTTCGGATCATCATCGGATTCGATGACCGGGGCTTCTTCCATATTATTGCTGGGGAGGAAGTCGAGGAGCGCCTTGATTTTTTCAATGCAGTCATCTTCACTTTCGCAGGCAAAGTGAGCCACGCCGGATACCGAACTGTGTGTCATGGCACCGCCCAGTTCTTCGGCCGTGACTTCTTCTGCCGTGACCGACTTGATGACGGCCGGACCCGTGAGGAACATATCCGACGTATTCTTGACCATGAAGACGAAGTCCATCAGGGCCGGGCTGTATACGGCACCGCCGGCGCAGGGCCCCATGATGACGGCGATCTGCGGGATGACGCCCGATGCGGCCGTATTGTTCATGAAGATGCGGCCAAAGCCGGACAAGGCATCGACGCCTTCCTGGATGCGGGCACCGCCGGAATCATTGATGCCGATGACAGGCGCCCCCATCTTCAGGGCCATTTCCTGCATCTGGGCAATCTTATGGGCATGCATTTCGCCGAGCGAACCGCCTTCGACAGTGAAATCTTCGGCATAGGCGAAGACCAGGCGGCCGCGTACCGTACCGTAACCGGTAACGACGCCGTCGCCGGGGATTTCTTTTTCCTGCATGTTGAAATTCATGCAGCGATGATGGATGAACTGCCCCATTTCGGTGAAGCTGCCTTCATCAAATAATTTAGCCAGCCGTTCGCGGGCTGTCATCTTGCCTTTTTTATGCTGCGAATCAATTCGCTTCTGACCGCCGCCCATCTCGATTTTCGCGAGCTTTTCATGGAGCTGGTCAATCTTTTCCTGAACTGTAGCCATTCTTATACCTCCAGTATCAAAGTATTTTATCAGGTCACATAACAATAAATTATATCATAGAATATCTAAATTTTATAGTCTTTCAATCGTCAAACCCCTATTTTTCCGGACTGCCGTTGACGGCCTGCCAGACCTGGGCGACGAACTTGCCCGCCGCCGGTGACATTTCCTGGATATCCGGGACGGCCAGACCTAACGGAATCGACTGGGCCGGGGCCAAGGGCCGGAGTTCGACGCGGCCAGCCCATTTTCCCGTCGTCAGTCGGTTGTTGACGCTGATTCCCAGGCCTTCTTCGACCATGCAGTACGCCGTGTACGGGTCGGTCGTCGTGAAACGGATATCGGGCTGTACCTGCCGGGCGGCCAGGAAGCGGTCTATATCCGTATCGTGATCTGGCAGCGGAATGATGAAAGGCGCACCGTTCAGCCATTCCAGGGGAATCTCCTTTTCTGCCGTCCAGGGATGATCCGGAGGCAGCCAGACGACGAGCTCATCGTCTTTCAAAGGAATCCAGTCATAGGCCACATCCTTTCCGGGCTTGGCGGCCAGACAGCAGTCGACGGATTTTTCATTGAGCCACTGGGCCAGCTCCTGATTCGTCCCTTCCAGCAAATGGACTTCCACCTGGGGATACTGCGCCTGGAAGCGGCTCAGGATCTTCGGCAGCCATGCCGCAGCCACGCTGTAAGAACTGCCGATATTGAGGACGCCGGCCAGGACGCCTTGAATCGCCGCCCCCAAGTCGGCGGCCTTTTGCGAAGCCCTGACGACTTCCTGAAAGACCGGCACCATTCGCTGGCCATTGGCCGACGGCCGGACGCCCTGCTTGTTGCGCACGAGCAGGGGGAAGCCGATTTCCTTCTCTAACGAGCGGATCATGCGGGTCATCCCCGACTGCGTATAGCCCAGTTCCTTGCCGGCCGCCGTCAGGCTGCCATACTGAATCGCCAGGAGCAAGGCCTGGCATTTGATACTGTCCATAATACCTATCACCCATTTCGTCATGACGCACATACTCAATCACCGTTTATGTCATACCTTATTGTACCGTATAAGAAGGCCATCCGTAAAGCGCCAGAAAAAAATCACCAGAAAAAATACAATCCTGTCAATGTATGCTTGCCGCCCTTTAATTATAACGTTTAACGTCACTTTACTTGAAACTTTTTTGCAGAAATCATTTGACAAAGTGCATTTTTGATGGTAGACTTACGTCAACAACTTGATAGTGTTGCAATGAAGAGAAGAG
>CABMPA010000118.1 GCA_902388315.1 uncultured Megasphaera sp.
TTTTCTGATGGCATCGAGCCCTCAGAAAAACCTGCAATTCATCTCACCGCCTAAAAAGGCGGGAAACTTCTTGCAGAATCAGGTTAAAAGGGCTTGTCGCATTGAAGGGTTCTGTCATCATGCGCGGCCCTTTTCTATGTATGGTCTGTGGTTCAGCGTTTGTAGCTTGCAGAAAAAACCTTTAAATTTAAAGCCATCCGCTAACCACTAGCCACTAACTGCTAACCACTTAAAAGGGGCTGTCTTCATATGACAGCCCCTTTTTGAACCCGTCCCGCCACTAGCCCAAGCGGCCTAAAGATGTTAAAATGGATAGGAAATAAGCTGTTTGCTGTGTGAAGGGGGAATCTGCATGTTTACGTATTATATGCCGACGAAGGTGTTTTTTGGAAAGGGCTGTATCGCCCAGTCCGGTGAGGTGCTGGCTGATTTGGGACGCAAGGCGCTGCTGGTCACGGGCCGCCATTCGGCCAAGGTGAATGGTTCGCAGGCTGCCGTCGTGGAAAAGCTCGATGAATTGGGGATTTCCTGGTCCCTTTTTGATGAGATCGAAAATAATCCGTCTGTGTCGACGATCCGCAAGGCCGCTGCTTTGGCTTTGGAAAAGGGCGTCGATTTCGTCATCGGTATCGGCGGCGGTTCGCCTATGGATGCGGCCAAGGCCATCGCCCTGGTCTGCACCAATGATTTAGACGATGAACAGTTGTTCACCGGCCCTTACTGCAAGCCGCTGCCCATCGTCGCTGTACCGACGACGGCCGGGACGGGCAGTGAAGTGACCAAGGTCAGCGTCCTGACCAATCCCAAGGCCGGGACCAAGCAGTCCATCAATACGCCGCTCATTTTCCCGGTCTATGCTTTTGCCGACCCGGCCTTTACGGACAGTGTGCCCGAAGCCGTCACCATTGATACGGCTGTTGACGCCTTATCCCATGCTATCGAAGGCTATATGTCCACGGCATCGACGCCCATGAGCGATGTCTGGGCGGAAGAAGCCATGCGCTTCCTCGGCGTCCACCTGACGGATCTGAAAGGTGCCGTTTCGCCGGTCGTCCGGGAAGACCTGCTCTACGGCTCGACTCTGGCAGGCATTACCATCGCCCAGACGGGGACGACCATGGTCCACAGCATGGGCTATATGCTGACCTATTATAAGGGGCTCAGTCATGGCCGGGCCAATGGCCTGCTCTTGCCGGCGTACATGAAGCTCATGGAAGAAACGATGGCCGATAAGGCGGAAAAGGTCTGGGCTATCCTGGGCCTGTCCGGTGCCGGCGATTTTGCGGCCCTTATGCAGGATCTCATGGGCGATACCGTCGATTTGAGCGACGAAGAAATCGAAAAATTCGTCACCCTGACCTTGCCGACCGGCGGTGTCCAGCGGACGCCATATGCCGTCACGGCGGAATTGCTGACTGATATATACCGCCATTTGACGGTTTAATGAAAAAAAGCGGGCCGCCTTTCAGGACGGCCCCTACGAACCACGAACCACTATTATTATCACAGGAGGAATTTCATGGCAGAATTATTAGCCCCGGCAGGCTCTTTAGAAAATGTATTCACCGCCATTGACGCCGGTGCCGATGCCGTTTATTTTGGCGGGAAAGGCTTCAATGCCCGCAAATTTGCTCATAATCTCGACGATGCTGAAATCGGCCAGGCTGTCCGGACGGCTCATTTATTTGGCGTCAAAGTCTACGTCACGGTCAACATCCTCATGGCCGATACGGAATTAGCGGAATTGTCCGCGTATTTACAGCTCCTCGACTCGCTCGCTGTCGATGGCATCATCGTCCAGGACCTGGCCGTAGCCGCCCTGGCCCGGAAAGTCGCGCCGGATCTGCCGCTCCACGGCAGTACGCAGATGACCGTGGCCGACTTGGACGGCGTCCGTTTCCTCGAGGCCAATGGCTTTACCCAGGCTGTCTTGTCCCGCGAGTTGTCGGCTCAGGAAATCCGCTCCATCTGTTCCCAGTCGTCCATCCCCATTGAAGTCTTCATGCACGGCGCGTCATGCATGGCCTATTCCGGCCAATGCCTGATGAGCAGTTTCCTCGGCGGCCGCAGTGGCAACCGCGGCGCCTGTGCCCAGCCCTGCCGCCAGCCTTATACGCTGCTCTGCGATGGCGAACCTGTCATGAAACACGAGGCCTATGTTCTCAGTCTGAAGGATTTGAAATCCCTCGATTATATCGACGACTTGCTCGATGCCGGCGTCACGTCCTTTAAAATCGAAGGCCGCATGAAGGGCGATACGTACGTCCGGACCGTCGTTTCGGCGTACCGCAGGGTCATCGATGCCCATTACCAGAGCCCGCAGCAGCGCAAGGCGGCCCACCGCGAAGCGGCAGCCCTCCTGGAAGGCGCTTTCAACCGCAGTTACCAGGCTGATTTCCTGGGAAATTCCGTCAGCCGCCGTACGTTGACGGAACGCAATCCGTCGGGACGGCAGACGGCTGACGACGTAGCCGGGGGCCTGACCCGGAAACTTTCTATTTACGGCCACGTCGATACCGATGACCAGGGTAATCTGCGCCTGACGCTGTGGGATGAAAATGGCCATACCGCCTCGGCCGCAGCCGATTTCCGGCCTGAACCGGCCCGCCAGCGGCCGGCAACGGCTGATTACGTCCAGGGCCAGCTCAGCCGTCTGGGCGATACGCCTTTTGCCCTGGCCAGTGTGACCCTTTGGGATGAAACGCATATGATCCCGGCCAGCGTCCTCAACGGCCTGCGCCGTCAGGCCGTCCAGGCATTGACCGACAGTATCCTGGCCGATTACCCGCGGCCAGCTGCCGGGAAGGTGCCGCAACGTCAGGTTCCGGAATCGCAGCCGGGAGACGGGGAGGCCATGCAGCTCGTCGTCCGCTGTGACAGTGTGGACGGCGTCGTCGCCGCAGCCGGCCATGGCGCCGATGTCATTATCTTTGGCGGCGAATCGTACCATCACCATCCCTTTGGTACCAAGGACTGGCAGGCCGCCGTCCAGGCCGCCCATGAACAGGGCGCGGCGCTGTGGGCCGGGACGCCGCGTATCGTCCGCGAAGAGAACCGCCTGGCCGTCCAGAACGAACTGGAACGGGCCATCGCCGCCGGCGTCGACGGCATCTATGCCGGTGCCATGGCTATCTTCACGATGATAGCCGATTTGAATAGTATCCTGCCTGTCCGGGCCGATTGGTCCCTCAATGTCTTCAACAGTCAGGCTGCCCGCACCTATGCGGCCTGGGGCTGTACGGCCATTACGGCGTCTGTCGAAGCGACGCTGCGCCAGCTGAAAGCCATGGCCCGACAGAGTGGCTGTTCCATCGAAGCCGTCGTCCAGGGCCGGGCCGAAATGATGGTCACCGAGTCGTGCGTCATTTCGTCCTTTGCCGGCAAGGGCCAGAAAAAAGGCTGTCCCAGCGTCTGCAACCGCGGCGCCTATGCCCTGCGGGACCGCCGGGACGAAACGTTCCCTGTCGTCACCGACCAGTATTGCCGCAACCACATCCTCAACAGCCGGGATCTGGATATGGCGCCGTACTATAAGGACCTGTGCCGCGCCGGCATCGCCGCCATCCGCATCGAAGGCCGCGGCCGCACGCCGCAGTGGATCGGCCAGCAGGTCAGCCGTTACCGCCGCCTCTGTGACGGCACGGAAACGATGCTCTTAGGCAGGGAAGACCAGACCGTGACCCGCGGCCATTTCTTCCACGGAATCTTATAATAACAGGAGTAATGCCATTTATGAATAAAAGAAGTATGAGGATTTTGGGATTCTACCAGGTCCAGAATATGCTGGTCCGCCTGGCCCCGTCCCGGTTGTCTAAAGAAATCGCCCGCCGCCTGAGACCGGTGAACGATGGCGACGTCATTGAAAAGAACCTGACCGATACGGAAGAAGCCGTCCGCTGTATGCAGACGGAAACGAGCACGCCTTTCGGCGGCATCGTCGATATCCGTCCGTCTTTGGAAAAGGCCAAGCGCGAAGTGACCCTCGATTCCCACGAATGTATCGACATCTGGAATAACCTCCAGCATTATGGGGAAATCCGGTCGTTCTTTGCCGAACGGGGAGCCGAATATCCCCAGCTGGCCGAACAGGCAGAAGTCATCGGCGATTTTTCCCAGCTTTCTCATTCTTTTGCCACGGTCTTTGACAATAACCGCCAGATTCGGGACAATGCGTCGCCGGAATTGATGCGCCTGCGCAGCCGCATCGTCGAACTGGAACGGCAGACCAAGCGCTATGTCAACAATGTCTTGCAGAACAAGGAATACCAGAAGTATTTCCAGGATGCCCTGGTCACGGTGCGCAATAACCGCTATGTCATCCCTATCAAGCAGGAATACCGCCACGCCTTTCCGGGTATCGTCCACGATACGTCAGCCAGCGGCTCGACGCTCTATGTCGAACCGTTGGCCATCGTCAATGCCAACAACGACCTGCAGGCCGCCCGCATTGGCGAAACGAAGGAAATCGAACGCATCTTCCGCCGCCTGACGGCCAAAGTGCAGCAGCAATATAATGACTTATATGACAGCACGAAATGTGTCGGCCAGCTGGAATTCGCCTTTGCCAAGGCCCAATTAGCCTTGAAGATGAAGGCCTGCCGCCCGGCTGTTTCCAAGACGCGGGAAATCAAGCTCATCCAGGCCCGCCATCCCCTCATCGACGCCAAGCACGTCGTGCCCAATACCATCGTCATCGGCGGCGATTACCACATCCTGCTCATTACGGGCTCCAATACAGGCGGCAAGACCGTTTCCATGAAGACCCTGGGCCTTTTGGTCCTCATGCACCAGGCCGGCCTGTTCATTCCCGTCGGGGAATCGTCGGAGCTGCCCGTCTTCCGCGACGTCTTTTCCGACATCGGCGACGAACAGGATATTTCCCAGAACCTGAGTACCTTTTCCAGCCATATGAAGCAGCTCATCTACATCCTCAAGCACTGCGGACCGGATGACCTCATCCTGGCCGACGAACTCGGCTCCGGTACGGACCCGGCCGAAGGCAGTGCCATCGCCATTGCCATCCTCGATGCCCTGTATCAGAAAGGCTCGTATGTCATGGTCACGACCCATTACAACGACCTCAAGAACTATGCCTATAATACACCGGGCATCGAAAACGGCCACGTCGAGTTCGATATGGAAACGCTGAAACCGACGTATAAACTGCGCATCGGTTCGGCCGGCAGTTCCCACGCCTTCAGCATCAGCGAACGCCTGGGCATGCCCAAGGATATCCTGGAAAAAGCCAAAGACCTGCGCAGCAAGGCCCAGGACATGGATATGGAAAAAGTCCTGACCCAGCTCAATGCACAGGCCAAAAAGATGGACGAAGAACAGGCAGAACTGGAATACCGCCTGCGCGAAGCCCGGAAACTGGAAGATGATTTGCGCAGAGAAAAGGACAAGGTCACGTCGAAACGGCAGGACATCATCGACGCCAGCCGCCGCGATGCCGTCGACCTCAAGCGCAACCTCCGCGTAGAAGCGGAAAAGATCATCCGCGAACTGAAGGCCCAGTCCAAAGAGGGGACGGACCGGGAAAAGGCCAAGGCCATCGACAAGGCCCGCCGGGCTATCCAGCAGATTTCCCTGCCCGAAGCGGAAAAGCCCCAGCGAGATCCTGTCGACCTGTCGAAGCTGAAAGTCGGCCAGCAGGTCTTCGTCAACAACCTGGACAGCGTCGGCACCGTCGAAGACATCGGCAGCAAGCAGCTGACCGTCTCCGTCCGGGGCATGACGGTCCGCGTCAAGTTCAAGGACGTCAGCGCGCCGTACCTCGACGAGTTGAAGAAAGAGCAGCAGGCGGAAAAGAAAGCCGCTGCCGCCTCGTCGTACCGGCCCATCCGCACGTCCAGCGTAGCCACGGAATTGAATATCATCGGCAAGACCTTCAGCGAAGCCCTGCCGGAAGTGGAACGCTTCCTCGACCAGGCCCTGGCTGCCGGTTTCAGCCCGGTCAAGATCATCCACGGCAAGGGCAGCGGTGCCCTGCGCCGTCAGATACACGCCTTCCTCGACGACCAGCCATTCGTCAAGAAATACCAGCTCGACGACGTAGAAGGCGGCGGTGCCGGCGTTACCCTGGTCTATTTCTAAGGGAAGGGGGGCGCACGAAGGTTTCTGCCATCATGCGAGGCCCCGTTTACTTTATAGTTTGTAGCACAGAGTTTGTAGTTTGCAGAGAAAACCTTCAAATTTAAAGCCATCCGCTAACAACTAACTGCTAGCCACTAACAACTTTAAAGGGCTTGTCGTCGTGCGACAAGCCCTTTT
>CABMPA010000119.1 GCA_902388315.1 uncultured Megasphaera sp.
TCCAGGTCGACGTCTTCTTTCTGGCCATCGTGTTCAAAGACGCAGAGCGGCTGGTCGGTCCCGACTTCGCCGCCAGGGAGGTAGATGTATTCACCCGTTTCGGCGTCGCCGAAGATGATGCCGGCTAAGAGGTGTTTTTTGGCTATTTGACTCATCGCAGGGCCTCCTGTCCGTCGAATTTGATTTCTAAGAGCTTGCAGTCCCGGTAGTCCGCCGAGACGAGCTGGAGCAGCGTCCCGTTGTAGCGGCGCGGGAACATGGTCCCAGGCTGCATGCCGTGGAGATGGCCGAAGACGCAGAGCGGGACGTGATATTTTTCCAAAAGGTCCGTAAAGCCGCTGGGTTTGGTCAGATCGCAGACCGGCGGGTAGTGGAGCAGGAGGATGGTGTGCTTGCACTGCAGGGCCTCGGCTTCCTGCAAGGTCCGTTCGACGCGCAAAAGTTCCCGCCGATAGGGCTTGGCGTCGCGGTCTTCCTGGTAGTGGATGTCGCCCGGGCAGACCCAGCCGTGGGTGCCGCAGATGGCGATTTCCTTGTCGCCCAGGACGGCCGTCGAGCCGTAGAGGTACTGCATATTATTCTCGGCGTCCATCCGGTTCAATTTACCGGCACTTTCCCACCAGTAATCATGGTTGCCGCGGATTATGATTTTTTTACCCGGCAGGGCCCGTATCTGGTCCAGGTCTTCCTGGGCTTCTTTCAGGTGCATGGCCCACGATGTATCGCCGGCGATGAGGACGACGTCGTCGTCATTGACGCGGCTCTTCCAGTCGGCAGAGATGCGCTGCCAATGGTTCTTCCAGCGGCTGCCGAAGACTTCCATCGGTTTTTTGGGGGGATTGCCTGATAAATGTAAATCACCGATTGCAAATAAACGCATAGAGTTGTAATAACCGTCCTTTCTTATTCTTCATGCAAGCGCTGCTGCAAGGCATGAATGAAGCGCGCTGAATGGCCTCCATTGGCTATCTGGGGAATCATATAGCCTACGTAGAGGGGGTTGGTCAGAAAACGCGGGATAATTTTGACATACAAGGCATCATCAGCCGGGAAGTCATAAAAAAAGATATTATAACTATCGTTGAAGCTGACAAAGGAGTGCATGAAATAATCTGCCGTCAGCTGCATATAGCGGACGAATTTCCCCAGTTTTTCCCGGTCCCTGAGGATGAGATTGACTTCGTAAAAACCGATGATCGGCCGCTGGGATAAATTGATGGTCAGGCCGTCTTCTTCGAGGATGGCCGGTCCGACGAAGTGGAAGGGCTTGATGTCGTCGTGATAGTCGTAGTCCTTGAAGCCGACGATCTGCGAATGGGGATGATGGATCGTGCCGCCGGCCATGTAACCGTGGTTGCGGTAAAAGACGACGGACCGGAATTTCCCCATGTCCTTGACTTGCTGCCATTTTTCCAGGCCGAATTCGATGAGCTTCAAAGCGTATTCCCGGGGATACGATGAAAATTCGCCATCGCAGTCATCGCTTTCGATGATCAGCGTCTGCCAGGAATCCTTGAGGACCGGATAGGCATTTTTCAGCCAGATCATAGGCCCCCGTTTTTCCATGACGTTCTTCAAATGGGCTACGTCGCAGAAGGGACAATACTTTTCATCGCGATGGACCGTGTCCGGCTTTGTCTTGCCCAGGTCCAGATTATATTCCAAGATGTGAGATAAGGGATTTTCATTCATGATGACCGCTCCTTTTGATACCTACTATACATTGTAGCATAGAGATAGCCATTTTCAAACCATGTGGTATAATACAGATATATTATTTTAAGGAGGAAATGATCATGAGTCTTCATATTGCTGCTCGTGACGGTGAAATTGCCGACCGCATCTTGCTTCCCGGCGATCCGCTGCGCGCTAAATATATTGCTGAAACTTTTTTGGATGATGCCGTCTGCTACACGGACATCCGCAACATCCTCGGCTATACGGGGACCTATAAAGGCGTCCGCCTGTCGGTCCAGGGGACGGGCATGGGGATTCCGTCTATTTCTATTTATGCGACGGAACTCATGCGCGATTACGGTGTGAAGAAGCTCATCCGCGTCGGCACCTGCGGGGCCATGCGAAAAGATATCAAGCTCCGCGACGTCATCATCGCCCAGGGGGCTACGACGGACTCGTCGATTATCCGCAATATCTTCGGCGGTTCCATCAACTATGCGCCGCTGGCCGATTTCACCCTTTTGCGCCAGGCTTATGAACAGTCGCTGAAACAGGGCATCCCGGCGCGGGTCGGCAATATCGTTTCTGTCGACCGCTTCTATGACGACGAAATCGATAACGATAAATTGACCCAGTACGGCATCATGGCCGTCGAAATGGAAACGGCCGGCCTCTACACGCTGGCTGCCAAATACGGAGCCCAGGCCCTGGGCCTGTTCACGGTCAGCGATCATCTGCTGACGGGCGAAGCCTGCACGCCGGAAGAACGGCAGACATCTTTCGATGATATGATTCACATTGCCCTGGAAACGGCTATTCAGGAATGAGGTGCTTATGAGAGCAAAAGAATTAAGGGTCATTGACAGTCACTTCCATTTCTGTGACTACATCGGCTTCAATCAGATCGCTATTGCTGCCGGCTATACCAATACGGAAGAATGCCTGCACAAGGCCTTCCAGGACAACAACATCGTCCACGGCGTCGTCATGGGCAATAAGACCCTGGACCCGGCAGGCCATCAGTATCCCGATTATATGAGCTACTGCATCGGCCTGGACAGCAATGTCTTTTATGACAACATGGACCTCATGACGGCGCAGGTCGAAGAAAACCTCAAACGGAAACAGTGCTGCGGCATCAAACTCTATCCGGGCTATAACCACGTCTACGTGTATGATGACTTGTATGACCCCGTTTATGAGCTGGCCCGGAAGTACAATAAGCCCGTCGCCATCCATACGGGCCTGACGGCGACGGCCAATGCCCTGTTGAAGTACAGTCATCCCATGACCCTCGATGAAGCGGCCGTCAAATATCCCGATGTCCAGTTCGTCATGTGCCATATCGGCAATCCGTTCCTGCAGGATGCCATCGCCGTCCTGGAAAAGAACCACAACGTCGCCGTCGACTTGTCGGGCCTGCTGGAAGGCAAGATTCCCGACATGGTCACTTTCCTGCGGGATAAGCGGGGCTATATCTCTATGCTCCGGGACTGGCTGAATTATCTCGGTTCGTATGACCGGGTCATGTTCGGGACCGACTGGCCCCTGGCTAATTTTGCCGATTATATTACCTTTGTCAAGGATTTCATCCCCGAAACGTATTGGGATGACGTCTTCTTTAACAATGCCAACCGCATCTACCAGCTGGGCTTATAGCGGATTTGCGCGGCGAGGGAGGGACTCTTTTTGTATACTGTAACCAAGCGGATGGAAGTATCCGCTGCCCACCACCTGGTCCTCGATTATGAGAGTCAGTGCGAGCATCTCCATGGGCATAACTGGATCATTTATGTGACCTGTCAGGCCGAAGCACTGGACCGCAACGGCATGGTCGTCGATTTTAAGAAAATGAAGGAACTGGTCCACGCCAAGATGGACCATCAGAATTTGAACGATGTCTTCGACTTCAATCCGACGGCGGAAAATATTGCCAAATGGATTTGCGACACCGTTCCGCATTGTGTCAAAGTAACAGTCCAGGAAAGCGAAGGGAACGTGGCCACTTATGAATTATAGTCTCTGTGTCAATGAGATTTTCGACAGTATCGACGGCGAAGGCAAGAAAGCCGGCCAGCTGGCAACATTCATCCGCCTCTGCGGCTGCAACCTGCGCTGCTCGTACTGCGATACGGCTTATGCCTTTAATGAGGGGCAGCATATGGACATTGCCGATATCATCGCCCAGGTTTCCTATCCCAACGTCACCTTGACGGGCGGTGAGCCGCTGTGCCAGGATATCCACACCCTTTTGGAAGGGCTGAAAGGACACAGCGTCAACATCGAGACCAATGGCAGTATGGACATCGAACCGTATTTCCAGTACGACCACGTCTGGTTCACTGTCGATTACAAGAGCCTGTCTTCGGATATGGCCAACCGCATGCTGCCGGAAAACTTCGAGAAACTCCGGCCCCAGGACGTGTTGAAGTTCGTCGTCGGCGATGAAGCCGACCTGCGCCAGGCCCTGGGCGTCTATCAATTATACCGGCCCAAATGTGCCGTCTACGTCGGCGCTGTCTTCGGCAAGATCGAACCGCGGCGCATCGTCGAGTTCATGAAGGAACATCGCCTGACGGACTGGCACATGCAGCTCCAGCTCCATAAAATCATCTGGAACCCCGACGACCGGGGCGTCTAGCTGAGACGACGAAACGCCGTTATCCGCTGATTTGCGGGTAACGGCGTTTTTTGAAGATGGCCTGGTCGTCGTCGAGCATCTGCTGGAAACAGAACAGCGTCGCGTCCGTATCGGTCAGGCTGTCGTGCCAGTTGCGGCCGTGGTAGCCGTAATGGGCGGCGCAGTTCATGAGTTTTTCGTAAGTGATGGTCTTCGTTTCCTGATAATGGATGAGGGAAAAGGCTTCGGCCAGGTCGAGATAGATGTCCTTGTCCGGCAGGACGACACCGGAGGCGTGGAGCTTGGCGATGTCGTTGAAGGTGCTGTATCCGACGATGAGGTCTGCATCCATGAAAAAGCTGCTGACCGTGTCGGCCCAGAGGATGAACGGGTCTTCCTGGGCGACCTGTTCCGGCGTAATGTGATTGACTTCCATCGCTTCGTCCCAGCGATCCGTATAGAGGGGCTTGAAGTAGCGGTTCATGAGGACATCGCCGCAGCCGTTCATGATGGACAGCTGGATGATTTCGGCGTCGGCTGTGAGGCCCGTCGTTTCCAGGTCCAGCGTCAGGATGCGGGCCGGGTCGAGGCGGCGGATGGCCTGTTTGATCTTCGGCGACCGGCGGATGCTCTGGCGCCGGGCTTTTTCTTTTTTCGACAGTAGCTTTTTCATGGAAAAACCTCCTTTCTTCTCTGCAATGGCTTTATTATAGGAAGAAAGGAGGTTCTTGTCAATCGTTATTTCTTGGTGCTGGCACTCGTCGTGGCCTGCGGCGTAGCCGGACGGTCGACGGTGGCGAAACCGTAGGCTGCCGTGCAGGCGAGGAGCAACATGAGGAGAAGGGAGATGATTTTTTTTGCTGTCATAGGTAAGGCTTCCTTTTTATGATGAGATTATTCGTATAAGCCGCTCGGTTTTTCCGAGAGGTTGATGAAGATGTTCTTGGTCTGCATGTAATGCCGCATGGTCGTCTTGTCCGTTTCGCGGCCGATGCCGGAGAGCTTATAGCCGCCGAAGGGGGCGCCGGCCGGCAGGGCGTTGTAGGTGTTGACCCACATGCGGCCCGTTTCGACGCCTTTGGCTACGCGCAGGGCCCGGTTGATGTCGCGTGTCCAGACGGCGCCGCCTAAGCCGTATTCGCTGGCGTTGGCCAGGGCGATGACTTCGTCTTCCGTTTCAAAGGGCAGGATGCAGACGACAGGGCCGAAGATTTCTTCCTGGGCGATGCGCATGTCGTTGGTGACGTCGGCGAAAATCGTCGGCTTGATGAAGTTGCCTTTTTCCAGGCCGCCTGTCGTGACTTTTTCACCGCCGCAGACCAGACGGGCGCCTTCCTGCTTGCCGATTTCGATGTAGCTGAGGATTTTTTCGACCTGACGGCCGTCGATCTGGGCGCCCATCTGTGTGTCTTCCAGCCAGGGCAGGCCGACTTTGACGCGGTTGAAGCGCTCTGCCAGTTCAGCGACGAATTTGTCGTAGATCCCTTTCTGGACGAAGATACGGGAGCCGGCGCAGCAGACCTGGCCCTGGTTGAAGAGGATGCCCAGCTGGGCGCCGTCCATGGCCATGTCCCAATCGCAGTCATCGAAGAAGATGTTTGCTGATTTGCCGCCCAGTTCCAGTGTGGCCGGGATGAGTTTTTCCTGGGCCGCTTTATAGACGTCACGGCCGATTTCCGTAGAGCCCGTGAAGGCCAGTTTCTGGATATCCGGATGGTCGAGGATGTACTGGCCCGACCGGGAGCCCTTGCCGGTGATGACGTTGACGACGCCGTCAGGCAGGACGCCTTCCAGGAGGTGCATCAGTTCCAGGACGCTGAGGGACGTCGTGCTCGATGGCTTGAGGATAATCGTACAGCCGGCGGCCAGGGCCGGTGCCAGTTTCCAGGCG
>CABMPA010000120.1 GCA_902388315.1 uncultured Megasphaera sp.
GCATCCATCAGAAGACGTGTATCCTCCAGCATTTCGGAAAGGCTGCTATCCGTCTCCACATCCCCCGTTTCCAGTGCTCTTTGCCTTATTTGGAAACCCATTCATCCCTGCTCTACTACATGACGACCCTCGGCGTTTCCGTACACACCGTCGAAGAAGCCGTCAAAGCAGAACAGCTCGGCGCCACCTACCTCATGGCCAGCCATGTCTTCCCGACAGCCTGCAAGCCGTCGGATCCGCCCATCGGCGTCGACACAGTCGAAGCTATCTGCAAGGCCGTCAAGATCCCGGTTTATGCCTTAGGCGGCGTCACCCCCAAGACAATTTCCCAGCTCCAGAACGTCCCCATCAAAGGGGTCGCCCTCATGTCGGGCCTGATGACCTGCCCGGATGTGCCGGAATTCTTGAAAGAATTGCGCGCTTAAGCAGAAGGGATGACCGTTATGACTCAAGCCTACATCATCATCGATATGCAGAATGATTTCATCGACGGCGCCCTCGGAAACGCTCAGGCACAGGCCATCGTTCCCCGGGTAGAAGCCAAAATCATCGCCAGCAAAAAGGATGAAGATCAGGAAACGGACCTCATCTTCACGCAGGATACCCATAGTGAAGATTACAGTGAAACCCAGGAAGGCCGGAAACTCCCCATCCCGCACTGCCTTAAAGACACGCGGGGCTGGCGGATCTGCAAACAGCTCCTGCCCTACACCATGTGGGCCACCATCCTGGAAAAACCATCCTTCGGCTGCCCGGCCCTGGTCGAGGAGGTCCGCGATTATGACCGGCTGGTCCTCATGGGATTGTGTACCGACATCTGCGTCATCGCCAATGCCATGATGCTCAAAGCTTTCTATCCGGAAAAAGAAATCATCGTCGACAGCACCTGCTGTGCCGGCTCGACACCAGAGAACCATGAAAAAGCATTACAGGCCATGAAAGCCTGCCAAATCGATATTGTATAAAAAAAGGTCCTGTCGTTATACGACAGGACTTTTTTTGAGTTTTAAGTTTGTAGTTTTTAGTTTGCAGCAATCCGAAAAGGCTTGCCTCCTGCGGGCCACAGCCCCTTAACCGATGATTTCCGTGATTTCGGCCTTGGTATGATTGTTGTTGATTTTCTTTTCGTAGCCTTTCAGAACCAGGCAGCCGAGGACGCCGCCGACGATCATGCCGGCAAAGGCTGTCATTTCCGGTGTGGCCTGCCACGATGTGCCCAGCAGGTAACCGAGGACGCCGCAGAGGATGACCAGCAGCAAAGGTACGCCAAAGCAGACGATGCCTTTGACGCCCATGCCGGATTCGGGAATATTGAACTGTACGTATTGCCCTTTCTTGGCCCCAATGGGGTTCACAGCGTCGATAACAACGTTATCGGCACACATACTGTCACTGCACGGCGTATACAAATTATTGCGGTTGGTCTGTATCTTGACCAGCCCGTTCGGGCACACTTCTTCGACAACGCCCGTTCCTGTTCTCATAATGAATATACCTCTCTTTGTTCAGGACTTAAAATCCCAGATTTTCTCCGACCAGAATGACCTTGATGCGTCCCTGGGGCTTGCAGATCCGCGTCCGGACGACCTGGGCACAGACACTGTCCGGCCGGATGCAGTGGGCACACATGCCCGTCGTCGCACAAGGCGTAGCGACTCCGGAGAAGCGGCCGATATTCTGCGGCGAGGCTACCGTGTGTACCCGTTCGATACCGGCTTCGACCGTCGGGACGACCTTGTTCATGCCGACGATGGCGATGACCTGTTTCGGTCCATAGCAAAGGGCTGCGACACGGTTGCCGTTACCATCGATATTGATGAGCTGACCGTCCTGGACAGCGGCATTGGCCCCCATGAGGAAGGTATCGCAGAGCAGGGCCTTGCGCATCAGTTCGACCCGTTCTTCCGGCGTCTTGGCCGAATCGCGGTCGATGACCGTATTGTGCTCCAGGACATACGGGCGCAGGCCGATTTCATTGATAGACACGGAGCCGCCCCAAGATACGACGTCCGTTTCGGGGATATAAGAGATGGCCTGTTTCAAGGCTTCTTCCTTAGTCGGACAGTAGACGGCTTCAAAGCCGCGGGCAGCAAATTTTTTTGCCACTAAAGGTCCTTTAATATCATACATGCGGTGCATCATATCGCTTCTATCCATAGTAAACTCCTCCCTTTATTTAGCCAGCATCATTTCCGCCTTCGCTTCGGCAGCCGGCGTGCCGTCAGCATGGGTAATCTTTCCTTTCATGATGAACAGACGGCCGCGGTGGACTTCCGGCCAGCCTTCGACCTTAACCGTTTCGCCAATGCGGATGGCACTGCGGAACCGGATTTCCAGCCGCGCCGTATAAGCCGGCTTCCCCGCTGTCCGGAACACATAGTCCCCCATGACTTCGTCCAGCAGTGTACTCGTCAGGCCGCCGTGCATACGGTCGCCATAACTTTCATGTTCAGCTTTCGGCGTAAAATAAGCCACGCAGTGATCGCCTTCCATCTTCATGTCCAGTTTCAGGCCGATCGGGTTATCATGACCGCAGCCGAAACAATGATTTGTCTCATAAGCAGGTTCCATCGAATCCCCCTCCTTCCGAATATTCTTCACTCTATCTCCATTATACTATACTTGGCAAGCCCTCTCCTTATTTGAAATAAATTATCATTTTATTATTGACAATCAATTTCAAATAAATTATACTTACCTTATCAAAGCGAAAGGAGAGGCAAACGGATATGAACTTGGATTTCGTCTTAATAGCCCATTGTTCACCAACATTAGCAGGACTTAAACAGGCATCCCTTCTCTGTCTGCCCCGCTTGGCTGGTGGCTGCACTTACGATAAAATAATTGAAAAATACAATCAGAAATATAACACTAAAGGCTTATATTTCCGCATCTTATATGCCTGTCCTCAACGTACCCTGCTGTATGTATACCGACCGTCCCGGGTCCGGGCTTATGTACAGCAACAGGACATTTCTTCATTCCTGCAGCAATTCGGGTATCAAGACTGCCAGGACGTATCCGCCCTGCTGGACCGCCTTGCCTCGCGCTTTGCAGAAGGCGGCTGTTTCCCTCACGAATCGGGCATTTTCCTCGGATATCCCCTGGAGGACGTGTGCGGTTTCATTGCCAACAAGGGGAACCACGCCAAGCTGTGCGGCGAATGGAAAGTCTACGGCGACGCTCATGCCGCTGCCCGCACGTTCCATCGCTATACGTGCTGCCGTCAAGACTACTTGAATCGCTTTGCCGTTGGGACAACATTAGACTCGCTCATTGTAGCATAAGGAGGATTCATCATGGTAGAAATCGTTTATTGGAGTGGTACAGGTAACACAGAAGCAATGGCTAAGGAAATCGAAGCCGCTGTCAAAGCAGCCGGTGCTGACGTAGAATCAGTCCGCTTTGAAGATACAAATGTCGATGACGTCGCCAGCAAAGACGTCATCCTCCTCGGCTGCCCGGCCATGGGTGCGGAAGAACTGGAAGACGCTGTCGTCGAACCCTTCTTTGCCGACCTGGCTCCGAAATTGAAGGGCAAGAAAGTCGGCCTCTTTGGCTCTTACGGCTGGGGTTCCGGCGAATGGATGGACGCATGGAAACAGCGAACAGAAGATGCCGGCGCTACCATCATCGGTACGGCCATCGTCAACGAAACACCGGACAACGCCCCGGAATGCAAAGAATTAGGCGAAGCCGCTGCCAAAGCGTAATCATCAGAAAACAACTCCACATTTATTCTCCTCTTAGCAAAAGGGCTTGTCGCATGACGACAAGCCCTTTTCTACAAACTGCAAACTCCCTGCTGCAAACTATCACTCCTTTACTTTTTGTCAAGCATATATGCGAGATAGGCACGATGAGACGCAACTCTTATGCTTTTCATTGGTCCAGGGTATGTTAAAATAGGAACGTACTATCTCATACTTATGTATTCCTAAAAAAAGGAGGCTCTTTATGAAAGACCAAGTCTTTTCCATCTTGCAGGCTGTCGGCCGCAGTTTCATGCTGCCTGTCGCCATCCTGCCGATTGCCGGCTTACTCCTCGGCATCGGTGCTTCTTTCACGAATGCGACGACCATCCAGACCTATGGATTGGAAAGCATCCTGGGAAATGGCACACTGCTCCATTCACTGCTCACTATCATGAGCGATGCCGGCAACATCATCTTTGGTAACTTGCCCATTATCTTCGCCGTCGGCGTCGCCATCGGTATGGCCAAGCAGGAAAAAGAAGTCGCTGCCTTGTCGGCCATGATCGCCTTTTTCGTCATGCATGCTTCGACCAACGCCGTCCTCAAGCTGACGGGTAAAGTATTGGCAAACAATACCGTGTCTCCCGACGTCCTGGAAGGTACGATTGCCAACGTCTGCGGCATCATGTCCCTTCAGGAAGGCGTCTTCGGCGGTATCATCGTCGGCATCGGTGTCGCTTACCTGCACAACCGCTATCATAAAATCGTCCTGCCCAATGCCCTGTCCTTCTTCGGCGGGTCGCGGTTCATCCCCATCATTTCCACCGTCGTCTACATGTTCGTCGGTATCGCCATGTACTTTGTATGGCCCGTCGTCCAGAACGGTATCTTCGCCCTCGGCGGCCTGGTAACGGGCACCGGCTATATCGGGACTCTCATCTTCGGTATCATCAAGCGCGCCCTCATCCCCTTCGGATTGCATCACGTCTTCTATCTGCCTTTCTGGCAGACCGGCGTCGGCGGCTCGATGATGATCGACGGCAACCTCGTCCAGGGCGGCCAGAACATTTTCTTCGCCCAGCTCGCATCTCCCAATGTCACCCATTTCAGTGCTGATGCGACCCGGTATTTCTCCGGTGAATTCATCTTCATGATCTTCGGTCTTCCCGGCGCTGCCCTGGCCATGTACCGCACGGCGAAACCGGAAAAGAGAAAAATCGCTGGCGGCCTGCTCTTATCGGCTGCCCTGACGTCCATGTTTACAGGGATTACGGAACCGATTGAATTCTCCTTCCTCTTCGTCGCTCCCATGCTGTTCTACGTCCAGGTCATCCTGGCCGGTGCTGCTTATATGATTGCCCATATGCTGAACATCGCCGTCGGCCTGACCTTCTCTGGCGGCCTTCTGGACCTGTTCATCTTCGGCATCCTGCAAGGCGAAGCCAAGACCAACTGGATGTACATCATCCCGGTCGGCATCATCTACTTCTTCCTCTACTACTTCATCTTCACCTTCCTCATCAAGAAATTCGACCTCAAGACGCCGGGCCGTGAAGACGATGACGTAGAAACCAAACTTTACACTAAAGCCGACGTCAAAGCCCGTGATGCCGCAGCTAAAGCCGTCGACGGCGACGCTGCCACCGACGTCGTAAGCCAGTCCATCACCCGTGCCCTTGGCGGTACTAAGAACATCACCTCCGTCGACTGCTGCGCTACGCGCCTGCGCTGCTCCGTAGCCGATTCGGCCTTGGTCAACGATGCAGCCCTGAAAGCCACTGGCGCCGTAGGCGTCATCAAGAAAGGCCAGGGCGTCCAGGTCGTCTACGGCCCGCAAGTCGCCGTCATCAAGGCCAACCTGGAAAGCTATCTGGCAACCAACCCGGCAGACGGCCCTATCGAAGCCGTACCGGCAGCGGAAACGATTCCGGCTGAAGAAGCGCCGAAAGCCCAGGAAACACAGACTGAACCGGAAACAGATGCTGAAAAGCATTACTTCAATTCGCCCTTCACCGGCAGCCTCCATCCCATTACGGAAGCCCCGGATGAAGCCTTTGCCGGCAAAATGACAGGCGACGGCTTCTTCGTCTATCCGACAGACGGTACGGTCTATGCACCGGAAGACGGAACAGTCACCTTCGTCTTCGATACGAAACACGCTATCGGTATGACCACGGCAGACGGCGTAGAATACCTCCTGCACATCGGCATCGATACAGTCAAACTCGAAGGCAAAGGCTTCAACGTCTTCGTCGAAAACGGCCAGGAAGTCAAGAAAGGCGATAAACTGATGGAATTCGACGACGAATTCATCAAGTCCAACGCCCCGTCTGACGCCTGCCTGTGCATCTTCACCGACCTCGAAGACGGTCAGGAAGTCCACCTGGCAGCCGACGGCAACGTAAAAGCCGGCGACCAGGCCGTCT
>CABMPA010000121.1 GCA_902388315.1 uncultured Megasphaera sp.
CCGCCTGGATAGGGCCGAGGATAGCCATGGCGCCGATGACCTGCATGATGGATAAAGTGACGAAGCCCCGGACGAACCGCAAATCATCGCCATGGCCCATGCGTTTCTTGAGGAATTCGCCGAAGCGGTTCATACCGTCTTCGATACCGATGAGCGTCCCGATAAGGGTCCCGATAATCATACTGGCCAGCACCAGGAGCAGGTTCTGGCTCTGAACGGCCCCTTGTATACCCATAATGGCGACGCACAGTGAAATGACGCCAAAAATAGCCTTGGTAAAGCGCTCTGGTATGCCGCGCTTCAAAAAAACTCCCAGCAGCGCACCCAAAGAAGACGTCACGGCATTGACGATAACAGCAAACATGTAATTTCCCCCTGACAAGTGAATTTGTATTCATTATAGCAGAAAAAAGAGGCTGTCGCATTAAGACAGCCTCTTTTTGAGTTTTAAGTTTGCAGTTTGTAGTTTTTAGCGAAGTCTTTTAAATTTAAGGCTCTCTTCTACAAACTACAAACTCCGCACTACAAACTACAAAGTGAAAGGAACCTCGCATGATGGCAAAAACCTTCGTGCGACAGCCCCTTTTAAGTGGTTAGCAGATAGATTCTACTTTAATGGGCTGCTGTAGGCGATACGGCAGCGGCTTTCTGGTCGGCTTCGTAGTTGGAGTCGAAGCGTTTGTTCAGGTAGTTGACGTAGAGATAGGCCAAGACGGCACCGGAAATGTTGTGCCATGCGCTAAAGACGGCACCGGGAACGCCAGCCATCGGCAGGGATGCAAAATGAGCTTTTGCCAGGCCCGTAGCCAAGCCGGAATTCTGCATGCCGACTTCGATGGACAAGGCGACCATTTTCTTCCAGCTCATGCCGCAGAGATGGCCGATGAAGAAGCCCAAAGCATACCCCAGGCAGTTGTGCAGGATGACGACCAGCAGGATGATACCCGAACTATTGAGGATGGCATCGCGGCTGGCACCGATGATACCGGCGATGAGGAAAGAAATGGCCAGTGACGAAACAGCCGGCAGATAATCCGTTGCCGTATCCGCCAACTTCGGCAGGAAGCTCTTGACGATGAGGCCCAGGGCGATAGGGACGATAACGATCTGCAAGATAGATAAGAACATGCCTACGGGGTCAAAAGAGATACGCTGACCGATGATGAGATACGTCAAAAGCGGCGTCATAATTGGCGAAATGAGCGTCGATACACTGGTCATCGTGACCGATAAAGGGACATCGCCTTTGCTCATGAACGTGATGACATTTGAAGACGTCCCCCCTGGGCAGGTCCCGACGAGGACGACGCCGACAGTCAGGGCCGGGTCGAGATGGAACAATGTCGAAAGGACATAGGCCAGGAACGGCATGACGAAATACTGGGCACAAGCGCCGAAAAAGACATCTTTTGGCCGCTTGAGGACTAAAGCGAAATCGTGGACACTCATGGTCATGCCCATGCCAAACATGATAACGCCGAGGAGAACGGACAAAACGGAAATACCGCCTACTTTGCCGAGAACCCAGGAAAAACTCGTTGGCAGGGTCATGCCGATGATGAGGAAGATGACGGCGATGACGCCGAAATATTTGCCGATAAGGGCACAGATTTTTTTCATAATGAATCCCTCTTTTAACACAATATGTTTATAAATCCAGAAAAAGAAACCTCCTGCCCCAAAAGGGAATTCTCCGAAGTTCCGAAGAAGCCCTGCCGGGGCAAGAGGTGCCATCAAAGACTGTTTACTTCATGACAGCGCCGGTGTTAGCCGACGTGACGAGTTTGGCGTAGCGGGACAAGTAGCCGGTCTTGACTTTCGGTTCCGGCTGCTTCCATTCAGCTTTGCGTTTAGCCAGTTCTTCATCGCTGACTTCCAGTTCCAATTTACGGTTCGGGATGTCGATGGAAATGGTGTCCCCGTCGTGTACCAGGGCCAGCGGGCCGCCTTCCATGGCTTCCGGCGAGATATGGCCGATGCAGGCGCCGCGGCTGGCACCGCTGAAGCGGCCGTCGGTCAGGAGGGCAACTTTCAGGCCCATGCCGGTGATGACGGCTGTCGGGTTGAGCATTTCACGCATGCCCGGACCGCCTTTCGGGCCTTCGTAGCGGATGACGACGACGTGGCCTTCTTTGATTTCACCGCCGATGATAGCGGCAATGGCAGCTTCTTCCGAATCATAGCATTTGGCTGTGCCCTTGTAGACCAGGAGGTCCGGTTCGACGGCACTTTCCTTGATGACCGAACCGAGGGGTGCCAGGTTGCCTTTGAGGACGGCAATGCCACCTTTATGCATATAAGCGTTTTCTACGGAATGGATGACATCGTGGTTGAGGATCTTCGCATCTTTGATGCGGTCGCCAACGGTACCGGTGATGGTCTTGGCGTCGGTATGGATGAGGCCCAGTTTAGAAACTTCTTTCATGACAGCGCAGATGCCGCCGGCTTCATCGAGGTCCTGCATATGATACGTGCCGCCAGGGCTCATCTTGCAGATGTAAGCGGCCTTACGGCTGATTTCATCGAATTCGTCGAGCGAGAGGTCGACGCCGGCTTCGTGGGCGATGGCCGGTAAATGGAGGGCCGTATTGGTCGAACCACCGATAGCCATGTCGACGGCAATGGCGTTTTCAAAGGCTTCGAGGGTCATGATGTCGCGCGGTTTGATGTCCTTGCGGACCAAATCCAATACGACTTCGCCGGCTTTTTTAGCCAGCATACGGCGCAAGCCCGTATAAGCAGCGGGAATGGTGCCGTTGCCGGGAAGGCCCATGCCGAGGACTTCGGTCATGCAGTTCATGGTGTTGGCCGTGAACAAGCCAGAACAGGAACCGCAGCCCGGGCAGGCCTGGAATTCCATCTGGTGCATTTCTTCCGGCGTCATCTGACCCGATTCGACTTTGCCAGCGGCTTCAAACATGGTGCTGACACTGATGTTCTTGCCGTTGTGACGGCCGGCGAGCATGGGGCCGCCGCTGACGACGACCGTCGGGATATTGAGGCGGCCGGCAGCCATGAGCATAGCCGGTACGATTTTATCGCAGTTCGGAATGAGTACCAAGCCGTCGAAAGCATGGGCTGTGGCTACGGCTTCGATGGAGTCGCAGATCAGTTCACGGCTGGACAGGGAAAAGCTCATGCCGCGGTGTCCCATGGCAATGCCATCGCAGACGCCGATGGACGGGAATTCAATCGGCGTACCGCCGGCAGCGGCAACGCCGAGTTTAACGGCTTCGGCAATATCGCGCAAATGGATATGGCCGGGAATGATTTCATTGAAGGCATTACAGATACCGATCAACGGTTTCTGCAAATCTTCATCGCTATAGCCCATAGCGTGGAATAACGTACGATGGGCGGTTCGGGTAACACCCTTTTTAACAACATCACTGCGCATGGTATTCATCCTTTCTCTTACATGTCTTTAACGGCTACTTCGCCGCGGGACAGGGAAATCTGCCCTGTCCGGGCAATTTCAATAATATCATAATCTTTCAACATTTCCAAAAGGGCCTCGATGTGGTCTTCCCGGCCAGTCAGACGCAGGACCAGGGAACGGCGCTGGACGTCGACGATCTTGGCGTTGAAGAGCTGGGCGATATTGGTCAGTTCTTCGCGGGTCTGCGGCGTCGGGCTCTTAACTTTGATCATGGCCAGTTCATAACTGATGAACGGCGCATCGTCGAGGTTGACGACTTTGATGACGTCGATGAGCTTGGCCAGCTGGTTGACAGCCTGGTCGAGTTCCCAGCGGTTTTCGACGGAAACGACGATGTTGATACGCGTTACGTCGGCTTCTTCCGTATAGCCGGCGTTGATACATTCAATATTAATGGCTCTGCGGCTGATCAGCCCGGCGACGTGTGTCAGGACGCCCGGTTTATTGTCGCAGAGAATGGCGAGATGTTGTCTCATCATTTCCCTTCACCTCCCAATACCATCTGGTCCAGGCGCTTGCCGCCGGGAACCATGGGATAGACATTTTCATCAGCCGGGATGAAGACGTCCAGCAGTGCCGGCCCTTCGGTCTGGAACAGGGATTCTACGGCCTTAGCCAGGTCTTCCGGCTTGTGGACAGCCGTCCCGGGAACGCCCATGGACGCGGATACAGCCGTCAAATCAGGATTATCATTGATGACAGATTCGGCACAGTGGCCATTGTAGAACATGCGCTGCCACTGGTTGACCATGCCCAGGACGTTGTTGTGAAGGACGATGGTCTTCACATCGACGCCATATTTATGAAGGGTGGCGAATTCCTGGCAGTTCATCATGATACTGCCGTCGCCAGTGAACAAGACGACTTTCGATTTCGGGCAGCCCATCTTGGCACCCAGGGCTGCCGGCAGGCCATATCCCATCGTACCCAGGCCACCGGAAGTGACGAAACGGCGGGGCTTGTTCAAATCGAAGAACTGCGCCGCCCACATCTGGTGCTGGCCGACGTCGGTGACGACAATCGTGTCATCGTCTGTCCATTTCTGGACTTCTTCAAAGAGCTTCTGCGGCGAAACGGCATCGGGAAGGTCCCGCGTGGCAAAGGGATGGGCGGCCTTCATATCGAGGACGAAAGTCCGCCATTCGCCATAGCGGTCAGCCAGATGCGTTTCATGAGCTGCCAGCTTTTCGTCCAGGAGCGGCAGGGACCAGCGGAGGTCGCCGTTGACGCTGATGTCAGCGTGGACGATTTTATTGATTTCTACTTTATCGATATCGAAGTGAACAATCTGTGCGTTAGGCGCGAAATTTTCGACGTCGCCAGTGACGCGGTCGTCGAAACGGGCACCGATAGCGACCAGGAGGTCGCACTTGGTGACGGCCATGTTGGCCGCATAGGAGCCGTGCATGCCGACCATGCCCAGGTGGGCGTCATAGGTATCGGGGACGCAGCCCTTGCCCATGAGAGTCGTGACGACAGGGACATGCATCTGCTGGACGATGTGTTTCAAACGGTCCGACATGTTGGAAAGGACGACGCCGCCACCGGTGAGGATGACCGGGCACTTTGCCTTTTCAATGGCTTCGACAGCGCGGTCGACATCGGCTTCGTCGCCGACGTGACAGCCTTGGTAGCCGCGCAGATGAACTTCTTCGGGATACTCAAATTCAAAAGGTGTATCGAATACATCCTTGGCAATATCGACAAGGACCGGCCCGGGCCGGCCTGTGGTTGCGATGTAAAAGGCTTCTTTCAGGACCCGGGGCAATTCCTTGACGTTCTTTACTAAATAGTTGTGTTTCGTAATCGGTGTGGTAATACCGGAAATATCAGCTTCCTGGAAGGAATCGCGCCCGATGAGGGGCGTCGCTACCTGGCCGCTGATGACGACGAGGGGGATGGAATCCATGTTAGCCGTCGCAATACCGGTAACCATATTGCAGACGCCAGGACCGGACGTGGCAAAGCAGACACCGGGCTTGCCCGTGGCGCGGGCATAGCCGTCAGCAGCGTGGACAGCTCCCTGTTCGTGGCCTGTCAGGACATGGGGAAATTTGGCTTTATATAATTCATCATATAACGTCAGGACAGCCCCGCCGGGATAGCCGAAGACGACTTGTACCTGTTCACGTTTCAAGCATTCAATCACTGCTTGTGCTCCGGTCATTTTCATCTCATTCACCTCATCATAAAACATGACTCATACTTATAAAGAAGCTATTCTTCAATCAACCCACTTCTTGGGTTTGATGTCTGAAGTTTGATGTTAAAAGTCATTTCCAACTTCAAACTCTAAACATCAAACTTCAAACTATGTCTTAGTCGTTCTGGTCGTTGTTGTGGAGCCACGGCATCATAGCGCGGAGTTTTTCACCGACCTGTTCGAGCGGATGTTCCGCATGCTGACGGCGCATAGCGAGGAAGTGAGCGCGGCCGCCGGCTTTATTTTCGAGGAGCCAATCTTTAGCGAAGGCACCGGACTGGATGTCGTTCAAGACTTCTTTCATGGCTTTCTTGGAATCCTGGGTTACGACACGCGGGCCAGCCGTGTAGTCGCCGTATTCAGCCGTGTCGCTGATGGATTTGCGCATCTTGGCCATGCCGCCTTCGTACATGAGGTCGACAATCAACTTCATTTCATGGAAGGTTTCAAAGTAAGCGATTTCCGGCTGATAACCAG
>CABMPA010000122.1 GCA_902388315.1 uncultured Megasphaera sp.
GCCCATGCCGACGAACATTTCGACGAATTCCGACCCGGCAATGGGGAAGAAGGGCACACCGGCTTCACCGGCGACGGCCTTGGCCAGCATGGTCTTGCCTGTGCCCGGCGGGCCGACGAGGAGGACGCCTTTGGGCATCTTGGCCCCGATTTTGGCGTACTTATCGGGATGGTGGAGAAAATCGACGATTTCCGACAGGTTTTCCTTGGCTTCATCTTCGCCGGCGACATCATCGAAATGGATGCCGTTCGCCGACGGGACGTAGACCTTGACCTGGTTCTTGGCGCCGAACATGAGCGAATTGCCGCCACTGCGGTTCATGAGCTTGCGGTTGAAATAGTAGCCGATGCCGAAGAAAATCAGGATCGGCAGGATCCAGGCGATGAGGAAATCCGTAAAGGGCGAATCCTTTTCCTTGATGACTTCGTTGAAGGAGACATTGGCCTTGTGCAGCCGTTCCGTCAGCTGCGGGTCGTTGACGACGCCTGTACGGTATTCATTGCCGTCCTTGTCCTTGAAGAGAATCTGGTTCTCTTCGATTTGGACATCGGCGATTTTTTCGTCATCCGTCATGTTCATGAACGTCCCGTAATCGACCTGTTTGACACTCTGAGAGTCATAATAAGGCCGGGCGATGGCGTTAAACACGAAAATGACAGCCAAAGCGACGATATAATAGAATAAAATCGGTTTTTTCTTTTCTTTGACTTCTTTCACAATCCATCACATCCTTTTCTCAAATAGGGTTATATATTTATTTTACACCCCTTATGGAACCTGGCAAGAGGGGACTGTCTTGCATATTCCCGGTGGATGTGCTAGGGTAAAAGAAAATATACAGAGAAAGTGATGGACATATAATGAATATATTAACTGTAGAAAATGTAAAGAAATCCTATGGCCTGCGCGTCCTCTTCGACGACGTGACCTTTGCCATCGACGGCGGCCAGAAACTGGGCCTCATCGGCCTCAACGGCGCCGGCAAGACGACGCTCCTGAAAATCATTGCCGGTCTGACCGATACCGATAGCGGCACTATCTGGCGCAACCCCAAGGCGCGCATCCATTACCTGCCCCAGGAACCGCAGTTCGTGTCCGGCCATACGGTCCTGGAAAGCGTCCTCGACGGTGACCTGCCGGTCATGAAGCTTCTCCAGCGCTATGAAGAAGCCGTCCAGCGCGACGATGACGCCGCTGTCGTCGCCCTCAGTGCCGAAATTGACGAACAACAGGCGTGGGAACTGGAAGCCCATGCCAAAATCATCCTCAGCAAGCTGGGCATCTCGAATTTTTCCCAGTCCGTCGACGAATTGTCCGGCGGCCAGCGCAAGCGCCTGGGACTGGCCCGGGCCCTGATCATGCCCTGTGACCTGCTCATCATGGATGAACCGACGAACCACCTCGACGACAAGACCATCATGTGGCTCGAAGAATACCTGCGCGACAGCAAGGCCGCCATCCTCCTCAGCACGCATGACCGCTACTTCCTGGACTGTGTCGCCGATTCCATGATTGAACTCGACCGGGGTCATGTCTATACCTATACCGGCAATTACGGCCAGTATCTGGAGCAGCGCCAGGCCCGGCTCGAACGGGAAGAAGCGGGCGAAGCCAAGCGGCGCAACCTCATCCGTCGCGAAAAAGCCTGGATACAGCGCGGCGCCCAGGCCCGGTCGACGAAGCAGAAAGCCCGTAAGGAACGGTATGAGCAGCTCTGCGCCATCGAAGCGGGCAAACCTGTCGGTGAAGTGGAAATGTTCGATACATCCGTCCGCCTGGGCAAGACCATCATCGACATCGACGACATGGCCTTCGGCTACGATCCGGCCCATCCCTTGTTCCAGCAGGTGACTTACCACGTCGTCAAGCACGACCGCATCGGCATCATCGGCGAGAACGGCGTCGGCAAATCGACACTGCTCAAAGTCCTGGCCGGTCAGCTGGCACCGACAGCCGGGACCGTCACCGTCGGCCAGACCGTGCGCTTTGGTTTCTTTACCCAGCAGCTGCCCCAGTTCGACGAGGGGATGCGGGTCATTGACTACGTCCAGGAACACGGTCATTTCGTGACCAACCAGTTCGGGCAGCGCATTTCAGCGACGCGCCTGCTGGACCAGTTCCTGTTCACCGAAGAAATGCAGTATACTTACATCGCCAAGCTGAGCGGCGGTGAACGGCGGCGCCTGTACCTGCTGCGCCTGCTCATGGACCAGCCCAATGTCCTACTCCTGGATGAACCGACGAATGACCTGGATATCCCGACGCTGACCGTCCTCGAACGTTACCTCGATACCTTCCAGGGCGTCGTCCTCGTCGTATCCCATGACCGTTACTTCCTGGACCGGGTGGTTGATAAACTTTTCACATTAGAAAAGGGGACCTGGGACCGCTTTTACGGTGACTATAGTGAATACTTGGAAGAAAAATACAGTCATCACCAAGAAAAGAAAAGCGAAAAGCCTGTTTCACCTTCTATTACTAAAACGAATATTACGCCTGCCAAAACAAAAGCGGGCCTGACGTCACGGCAGGAAGAAGAATTGCGGCGCATCACGGAAGAACTGCCTCGCTACGAAGCCATGCTCAAGGGCCTCAATGCGGCTATTGCCGCCGCCGGGAGCAATTATGAAGAAGTCGAATCCCTGTTGGCTGAACAGAAGGAAACGCAGGAAAAAGTAGATGCGCTGACCGAAAGATGGTGCGAATTAGAGGACTTAAAGGCATAGGTTACGATGATTTTTTCTATATATTACAAAAAAGCATAGAAACTATGGCAAAAAGGGTAGATGAATTACACAAAAGTAATGGAAATCTATGCCGCTTTGTATTATCCTATAGGTAACGAAGTTTGTGATAAAATGTTACATAGTTACTGATTTTCAAACTTACTGAATTTCTGACCGAAAAGGAGTATCTGCATATGCCTGAATTTCATTCCCGTTTTGAAAAAATTGACCGTCGTGTGCCCATTGATGAACACAACTGTGCCGTTCAATTTGACGTAACGAAGTGTAAGAACTGCACCTTATGTCGCCGGGCTTGTGCCGACACACAGACTGTGTTGGATTATTACTCCCTGTCCAGTACAGGGGACATGCCCATCTGCGTCCATTGCGGCCAGTGTGCGTCTGCCTGCCCCTTTGGTGCCATCGTCGAAGTCAACGATGTCGACAAAGTCAAGGCTGCCCTGAAAGACCCTGAAAAAATCGTCATTTTCCAGACGGCCCCGGCTGTCCGCGTCGGCCTGGGCGAGGCCTTTGGCATGGACCCGGGGACCTTCATCGAAGGGAAGATGGTCGCTGCCCTGCGTACGCTCGGTGCGGACTATGTCTTCGATACGGACTTTGGTGCCGACCTGACCATCATGGAAGAAGCTATGGAACTCCTGCACCGCCTGCAGTCCGAAGAAATTCCTATCCCGCAGTTCACCAGCTGCTGCCCCGCGTGGGTCGAATTTGCTGAAACCTTCTATCCCCAGCTCTTGCAGCATCTGTCGTCGACGAAGAGCCCTATCAGCATCCTCAGCCCGGTCATCAAGACCTATTTCGCCCAGCAGAAGAATATCGACCCGAAAAAAATCGTCAATGTCTGCGTTACGCCGTGCACGGCTAAGAAAGCGGAAATCCGCCGTCCTGAATTGAGCGCATCGGGCCTCTTCTGGGATGAACCGGAAATCCGCGATACGGATATCTGCATCACGACGCGTGAACTGGCACAGTGGATCCAGGACGAAAACATCGATTTCATGAACCTGGAAGATGCCCAGTTCGACAAAGCCTTTGGCGGAGCATCCGGCGGCGGCCGCATCTTCGGCAACTCCGGCGGCGTCATGGAAGCAGCCATCCGTACGGCTTACTATATGTTCACCGGTCGTCCGGCACCGAAGGACTTCATCCCCTTTGAACCGGTCCGCGGCCTGCAGGGCGTCAAAAAAGCGACGGTCATCTTTGGCCATTTCGTCCTTCACGTCGCCGCTATCAGCGGTCTGGGCAACGCCCGCGCCTTCATCGACGACCTGATCAAGAACGATTCCTTTGAAGATTACTCCTTCATCGAAGTCATGGCCTGCCCTGGCGGCTGCATCGGTGGCGGCGGCCAGCCGAAAGTCAAACTGCCGCAGGTCAAGAAAGTCCAGGAAGCCCGTATTGCCTCGCTGTACAAGAGCGATGAAGATACGGACATCAAAGCCAGCTGGCAGAACCCGGAAATCGAAGAACTTTACGAAGCCTTCCTCGACGAACCGCTGTCCGAAATGGCTGAATTTACCTTGCACACCTACTTCTCCGACAAGAGCGACCAGCTGGGCCGCATGAAGAACCTCACGCCCCAGACCAATCCCATGTCGCCGAAGTATAAACCGCCGACAAGCGAAGAATAGGCGGCCTAAAGGGCGCCTTTGTAGGGGAGGTGGCCTGACGGCCCGGAAAGGTTGAATTACTTAGTTTGTACTCAAAAAGAGGCTGTCTTCATAGGGCAGCCTCTTTTTTTACTCCTGAATAATATATTGACAATTAATATCAATAAATGTATAATGACTACGTACTTATTGGAACAAGTTGTGTGATAAATGGGATAACACAGGTAGATTCCCGGATTTCACACAGAGAAAGAAGGTCATATTAATGAAAAAGAAAATCGTTACATCCTTAGCTGCTGTGATGGCTGTCGGCGCAGCCTGCGCTTTGGCAGCCAATCCCTTCGTCGACGTACCGACGGACAGCTGGGCTTATAAATCCGTCGTCGAACTCGCTGACGCCGGTGTCATCCAGGGCGTGGACGGCTCTTATTTCCAGGGCGAACGCAACATCACCCGTTACGAAGCTGCTGAAATGGTGGCCAAAGCCATGGCGCACATGGACAAAGCTTCCGTCGAACAGCGCGCCCTCATCAACAAACTGGCTGATGAATATGCTGACGAACTGAACAATCTCGGCGTCCGCGTCAGTGCCCTGGAAAACCGCGTCGGCAACGTAAAACTCAGCGGCGATGCCCGTATCCGTTTCCAGCATCAGAGTTCCGGTGAATCAAGCGGCAACGATGGGGAAGGCTATAAAAATGATGCTTCCTGGGATTACCGCGTCCGCGTCCGCGCCAATGCCAAGGTCAATGACCGCACGACCGTAACCTACGGTATCAGCACGGATGACATCAACTTCGCCGATAACGGCACGGCCAGCGACAACAAGAACATCTTCACCGATGACGCCAAAGTCGACTACAACTTCGGCGGCGACCACTGGAACCTCAGCGTCGGCCGCATCGATACATACGTCCTGGGCGGTGAAAATGCTTACGGCTTCCAGTACGGCGACGTCTTCGACCGGGCTGAATTGAAATACACCAACGACCACTTCGCCGCTACGGCCGGTTATGGTAAATTCAAAGCCGGTGATACTGTTGAAGCGGCTGCAGTTGAAGGCAATGGCCTTCTGGGTGTTAAGACTGGTTATGGCGAATTGGAAGGCTTCTTCGGCGGCGGCCGGGCAGCTGGTTCGGCAGCAGGCGTCTATTATAATGATTTCAATGGCATTAAAGGTTTTAAGGCCGATGATCTCTGGGGCACTTATGCCAGCCTCAACTTCGGCAAATGGAACGCCTTGGCCAACTATGAAAAAATCAGTAATGATGGTACCCATGATCCGGAAGTATGGGTCGGCAAATTGACCTACGGTTCGGCTGACAGCGATGCCCGCGGCTCCTGGGATGCCTGGGTCGAATACATCAACTCCGACAAGGGCGCGCTCCTCGGTGGTGCGACCAACTCCTGGCGCGATGACAGCGTCCTGGATAACGTCAAATCCTGGGGCGTCGGCATCGACTACACCCTGGCCAAGAACGTCGTCCTCACGGCAGCCCAGACCTTTGGCACCCAGACCAAACACGGCAATGCTACTGACCCTGACGAATTCACCGATGTAGAAATCAACTTCCTGTTCTAAATCAGAAGGGGGGCGTCGCACGGAGGCTTTTGCCATCATGCACAGCCCCTTGCATTTCAACGTTTTTCGTTCGTAGTTCATCGTTCATCGCGATGGATTGATATTTATACTGTACCCATAAGGTTAGACAGTCCCTAAGTGTTTACACCCTCTAAAGTGA
>CABMPA010000123.1 GCA_902388315.1 uncultured Megasphaera sp.
TCCGCGTCTACATCGCTCAGAAACGTAAGATCCACGAAGGCGACAAGATGGCTGGTCGTCATGGGAACAAGGGTGTCGTTTCCCGCGTCATGCGTCAGGAAGATATGCCGTTCCTGCCCGATGGCACACCGGTACAGATCGTCTTGAACCCCTTGGGCGTACCGTCTCGTATGAATATCGGGCAGATTTTGGAAACTCACCTTGGCTGGGCTGTCCATGAACTGGGCAAGCAGATCAAGGAAATGGATCCGGGCCTGGAAGAAAAACTCCGCGCTGCCGGCTATGATTTCGATAAATACGGCATGCCGAAACCGGACGTTGCCGGTATCCATATCGCAACACCGGTCTTCGACGGCGCTCAGGCTGAAGACGTCTTTGAAGCCCTGAAAATCGCAGGCCTGCCGGAAGACGGCAAATCCGTCCTCTATGATGGCCGCACTGGGGAACCAATGGACCGCCGTGTCACTGTCGGTTATACATACTTCCTCAAACTGCATCACCTCGTCGACGACAAGATCCATGCTCGTTCGACAGGCCCGTACTCCCTGGTTACGCAGCAGCCGCTCGGTGGTAAAGCCCAGTTCGGCGGCCAGCGTTTCGGTGAAATGGAAGTTTGGGCTCTGGAAGCGTATGGCGCAGCCTATACCCTCCAGGAAATGCTGACTGTTAAGTCTGACGATGTCGTCGGCCGTGTCAAGGCTTACGAAAAGATCGTCAAAGGTGAAAATATTCCTGAACCGGGCGTACCGGAATCGTTCAAGGTCCTGCTCAAGGAACTCCAGGCCATCGGCCTCGACGTCCAGATCCTGAACGAAGATGGTGAAGAAGTCGTCATTAAGGAACTCGACGATGACGATGAAACGGAACCGGAACAGACCGATGAACTCCGCCGCGTCATGGAAGGTGAAAATGGTCCGGAAGCTCCGGCTGCACCGGCTGAAGACGCTCCTGCCGAAGGAGAAGAAGGCGAAGAACAGGAACCCGTCGCTAACGGTGACGAAGATGACATCATGAGTGCCATGAGCCTCGATGCTGTCGCTGAAGCTGAACAGGCCGACGATGATGATACTACTGAAGATGATGAATAACGAGTCGATAGAAGGGAGCGGTATTAGTGCTTGATGTGAATGAATTCGATTCCATGCGGATTGGTCTTGCTTCGCCGGAAAAGATCCTCGAATGGTCTCACGGGGAAGTCAAGAAACCAGAAACGATCAACTACCGTACATTGAAACCGGAACGGGATGGGTTGTTCTGCGAACGCATTTTTGGGCCGACAAAGGACTGGGAATGTCACTGCGGCAAATACAAACGTATCCGGTATAAAGGTGTCGTCTGCGACCGCTGCGGCGTCGAAGTCACGCGCGCCAAAGTCCGTCGTGAACGGATGGGCCATATTAAACTGGCTACACCTGTTTCTCATATTTGGTATTTTAAAGGCATCCCCAGCCGGATGGGCCTGATCCTCGATATTTCTCCCCGTTCGCTGGAAAAAGTCTTGTACTTCGCCTCGTACATCGTCCTCGATCCGGGCGATACGCCGCTTACCAAGCAGCAGTTGATGACGGAAACGGAATATCGTCAGTATCTGGATATGTACGGCGATAAATTCCGCGTCGGCATGGGTGCTGCAGCTGTCAAGGAACTGCTGCAGGGCCTGGACCTGGACCAGCTGGACAAACAGCTCCGCGATGAACTCCGCGATTCGTCGGGCCAGCGCCGCGTCCGCGCCATCCGCCGGCTGGAAGTCGTCGAAGCCTTCCGCCATTCCGGCAACAAACCGGAATGGATGATCATGGATGTCATCCCGGTCATCCCGCCGGAACTGCGCCCGATGGTACAGCTCGACGGCGGCCGCTTCGCTACGTCCGACCTGAACGATCTCTATCGCCGGGTCATCAACCGTAACAACCGCCTGAGCCGCCTCCTGGAACTCGGCGCACCGGACATCATCGTCCGCAACGAAAAACGTATGCTCCAGGAAGCCGTCGATGCCCTCATCGATAACGGCCGCCGCGGCCGTCCGGTCACGGGCCCGGGCAACCGTCCCCTGAAATCCCTGTCGGATATGCTGAAAGGGAAACAGGGCCGTTTCCGTCAGAACTTGCTCGGTAAACGTGTCGACTACTCTGGCCGTTCGGTTATCGTCGTCGGCCCGGAAATGAAGATGCACCAGTGCGGCCTGCCGAAAGAAATGGCCCTGGAACTCTTCAAGCCTTTCGTCATGAAGAAACTTGTCGAAAAAGGCATTGCTACCAATATCAAGAACGCCAAGAAGAAAGTCGAACGCGTCAACAGTGAAGTATGGGACGTCCTGGAAGACGTCATCAAGGAACATCCTGTTCTCTTGAACCGTGCCCCGACACTGCATCGTCTGGGTATCCAGGCTTTCGAACCGATCCTCTGGGAAGGCCGCGCCATCAAACTGCATCCGCTGGTCTGCACGGCTTTCAACGCTGACTTCGACGGTGACCAGATGGCCTGCCATCTGCCCCTTTCCGTAGAAGCCCAGTCCGAAGCCCGGACGCTCATGCTTTCGTCCCATAACATCCTGGCTCCGAAAGACGGCAAACCGGTCGCAGTCCCGACACAGGACATGGTCCTCGGTGCTTATTACCTGACCCTGGTAAAACCGGCTGCCAAAGGCGAAGGCAAGATCTTCTCCAACTACGATGAAGTCATGCTCGCTTACGATGCCAAAGTCATCGACATCGAAGCCCTGATCAAGGTCCGCATCCCCGGCCACGGCCTCATCGAAACGACGGCAGGCAAACTGCTCTACAACTATCAGATCTATGAACCACTGCGCCTCTTCCATACGGATAAAGTCATGGTCTTCACGGACCCGAAGGACACGGTCTTCGCCTATGAAAACGGTCTCATCGACTGGTCCCACTTCGTCAAGATCAAAGACGAAGAAGGCCATATCCGCGACTATGGTTTCTCGCAGCTGAAAGAAAAATTCGGTGTCGACCTCACGGCTACGCGCCCCTTGCCGAAGCGTAAGATCGACGAAGCCGCTGTGGCTGAATTCAAGAAAGATAAAGAATATGTCGACGTCAACTGCTTGGGCGTCCTCATGAGCAAGAAACAGATCGGCAAACTCGTCGATGCCTGCTTCCACCTCGTCGGCAACACCAAGACGGCAGAACTGTTGGACAAGATCAAGGCCATCGGCTATCATTACGCCCGTCAGGCCGGCATGTCCATCGCTATTTCTGATATTCAGATTCCGGCAGAAAAATGGGATATCCTCAATGAAGCCGACAAGCGGGTCCAGAATGCCTATGCCATGTACCAGCGCGGCTTGATTACCGAAAACGAACGCTATAACAAGAGCGTCGAAATCTGGACCAAGGCTACCAACGACGTTACGGATGTCATGATGGATAACATGGACCCGTTCAACTCGATCTTCATGATGGCCGACTCCGGCGCTCGAGGCAGCCGTGACCAGATTCGTCAGGTTGCCGGCATGCGTGGCTTGATGGCTGACCCGTCGGGCCGTATCATCGACTTGCCGATTAAAGCGAACTTCCGCGAAGGCCTGTCCGTACTGGACTACTTCACCTCGTCTCACGGCGCCCGTAAAGGTTTGGCCGATACGGCACTGCGTACAGCTGACTCGGGTTATCTGACCCGTCGTCTCGTCGACGTTTCCCAGGACGTCATCGTCCGCGAAGACGACTGCGACGTATTCGGTATCGACCTCGTCCGCGAACGGGCACGTCTGGCCAGCTCGTGCCGCCAGGCTGTCAACCTCCTGCGCGATAAGCTCATCGGCCGCGTCCTGGCCCGCGATGTAGCGGATCCGGAAACGGGCGACATCGTCTTCCCGGCAGAACATCTCCTGACCAACGACGATATGGATACGGTTATTGAACACCAGATTCCGAAACTCTACCTCCGCGGCAGCCAGATGGACATCAACGATGACCTGAATCACACCAACGTCATTGAAACGGTTTCCCTCGGCGCACCGGAAGAAGGCTTCCGCGCAGCCATCCGCAAATCCATGGCGGAAAATATGCTCGGCAAGACCGTCGAAAAGGCTGTCATCGATTCCAACGGCATTGAAATCTGCGCCAAAGGCACGCCGCTCACGGAAGATGCCATCGACCGCATCCTCAACAGCGACGTCGATGAAGTCAAGGTCCGCAACAACGACATCCGCGGCGTCGAAGTCACAGCTATCGTCGAAGACAGCGGCAACGGCGTCATCGAATCGCTGGAAGAACGCATCGAAGGCCGTACCGCTGCCGAAACCCTGGTCAATCCGGAAACGGGTGAAGTCATCGTTGCCCTCAACGATGAAATCATGGCAGACCAGGCCAAAGAAATTGCAAAATACTATGATAAAGTCCGGATCCGCAGCGTCCTCACCTGCCACAGCCGTTATGGCGTATGCGCGAAGTGCTATGGCCGCGATCTCGGTACGGGCGGCAAAGTCAATGTCGGTGAATCCGTCGGCACCATCGCTGCCCAGTCTATCGGCGAACCGGGCACACAGCTGACCATGCGTACCTTCCATACGGGCGGTGTCGCAACGGCCGGCGATATTACCCAGGGTCTTCCTCGTGTCGAAGAATTGTTTGAAGCCCGTAAGCCGAAGGGCAATGCTATCGTCACGGAAATCAGCGGTACCGTATCGATTACCGAAAAAGAAGACCACCACGACATCAACATCGTCCATGTCACTTCTAAGGACGGTGAAGAACGGAGCTACACCATCCCGTTCGGTTCGCACCTCGTCGTACACGAAGGCGACTTCATCGAAAAGGGCAGCCGTATTACGGCTGGCTCCATCAACCCCCACGATATCCTGCACATCCTGGGCGTCGAAGCTACCCAGCGCTACCTCGTATACGAAGTACAGAAGGTATACAAATCCCAGGGGGTTGGTATCAACGATAAGCACATCGAAGTCATCGTACGCCAGATGCTGCGCAAGATGAAGATCGAAGACGCCGGCGATGCCGATGTATTGCCGGGCGATTATATCGACGTCAATATCTTTGAAGACATGAACAAGCGTATCGAAAGCAATGGCGGCAAGCCGGCTATCGGCAAACCGATGCTTCTCGGTATCACCAAGGCCGCACTGGCAACGGATTCCTTCCTGTCGGCTGCATCCTTCCAGGAAACGACCCGTGTCCTGACCGATGCCGCTATCAAAGGCAAGATCGACCCGCTCCTGGGCCTCAAAGAAAACGTCATCATCGGTAAACTCATCCCGGCTGGTACGGGTATGAGCCGTTACCGCAAGATCAAGGTCGTAAAGACCGTCCCGTCTATCAGCTATGAAGACGAAGAAGGCAACCCCGTAGACGCACCGGAAAGTGCCGATACGACACCGGAAGCCGGACATTAAGAGAGTAAAAACAGGCTGTCGCATTGCGGCAGCCTGTTTTTGAGTATTAAGTTTGCAGTTTGTAGTTTTTAGTGTGTGGTTTTAAATTTAGAGCCATCTTCTACAAACTACAAACTCTGTACTACAAACTTCATAGGGACCGCAGACCACGGACCACGAGGACACGTGTAATAAAAGATGTACTGATTACGCAGTTTTTACCCAAAAACTCATTGACATATCATATTCGTGATGATAAAATATCTAAGTGTCGCAATGAAGTCATTGCGTCTAAATTGCAAGACGTAAGGAGTGAGGTTTCGTGAGCTTGGAACTAGCTGCCAGTGTCCGCAAGACAGTGGGCGCGAAGCAAACCCTGAAAGCAATGAAACGAAACGAAGTCACACAACTGTACATCGCCAATGATTGTGATGAACAGGTCGTAGCGCCGCTCATAGCAGAAGCCGAAGGCGCTCATATCCCCGTCGACCGCGCTTATACCATGACCGAGCTGGGCATGGCCTGCCACATCAAGGTAAAAGCTGCAGCCGTAGGCTTGTTAAAATAATTTTCGGTAACATCATCTCATGAGCTCTGCTCGTTGATGA
>CABMPA010000124.1 GCA_902388315.1 uncultured Megasphaera sp.
GGGTCCTCATGCACACGTATGAACGGCTCTTCCGCGAATACGGCCAGGTCGTCGGTCAGGTCCTGCTGACCCGCATGGATTCCCAGGACCGGAGCAAGTTCATGAATTCCCGCAACGCCTTGCTGACCCTGCTCGACATGGGCGTCATCCCCATCATCAATGAAAATGACGTCGTCGCCGTCGATGAATACAAAATCGGCGATAACGACACCCTGTCGGCGATGGTCAGCGGCCTCGTCGACGCCGACCTGCTCATCCTCTTGTCGGACATCGACGGCCTCTATACGGATAACCCGCGTACCCATGCCGATGCCAAGATCATCCCTGTCGTCGACAATATCGACAAGCATATCTATGAAATCGCCGGTGACGCCGGCTCCAGCATGGGTACGGGCGGCATGTACACCAAGATACAGGCCGCGTCGATTGCTACGGCAGCTGACGTGGACATGGTCATCGCATCGGGCAGTGAAGACGGCATCATCAGCCGCATCTGCGCCGGTGAAGAAGTGGGGACGCTGTTCAAAGCCAAGGAAACGCCGCTGCACTCGAAGAAACGCTGGCTCGTGTCGGGCAGCAAGGCCCAGGGCCGGCTCCTCGTCGACCGGGGCTGCCGCGATGCCATCATCGGCCACGGTTCGAGCCTGTTGCCCGTCGGCATCACCGCCGTCGAAGGCATCTTTGATGAAGGGGAAATCGTCAGTGTCGTCTATGACGGCCTGACCATTGCCAAGGGCATCAGCAACTACAGCAGCGTCAATATCAATGCCATCAAGGGCCTGCAGTCCGCCGACATTCCCAAGGTCCTGGGCCACAATGGCATTTATGAGGAAGTCATCCATCGCGACAATCTCGTCGCTATGTATTAAAAGGGGGTATTTTCTATGATATCCGAAGTATTCCGCAAGGGCCGCGACGCCAAGGAAGCCTCTTACGTCCTGGCTGCGGCCTCTACGGCTGAAAAGAACCAGGCCCTGGCCGCCATTGCCGACGGCCTCGTCGCCCATGAAGCCGATATCCTGGCCGCCAATGCCGTCGATTTGCAGCGGGCCCGGGAAAAGGGCATGGCCGAAGCCATGGTCGACCGCCTGACCTTGACGAAGGAACGCATCGCCGCCATGGCTGAAGGCGTCCGCCAGGTCATCGACCTGTCCGACCCGTCGGGCGTCGTCCTCGACGAATGGGACCGCCCCAACGGTCTGCACATCCGCAAGGTCAGCGTGCCCCTGGGGGTCATCGCCATCATTTATGAATCGCGGCCCAACGTCACTGTCGATGCCGCCGTCCTCTGCGTCAAGGCCGGCAATGCCTGCGTCCTCCGCGGGGGCAGTGAAGCCATCGCTTCCAACACGGCCCTGGCTGCGGTCATCCGCGAAGGTTTGGCAAAAGCCGGTCTTCCGGAAGACGCTGTGAACCTCATCGAAAATACCGATCGGGCCCTGGTCAAGGAACTGCTGACCCTGCGCCGCTATATCGACCTGGCCATTCCCCGCGGCGGCGCCGGCCTGATCCGCATGGTCGTCGACACGGCGACGGTGCCCTGCATCGAAACGGGAAGCGGCGTCTGCCACGTCTACGTCGATAAAGATGCCGACCTGGACATGGCCGTCAAAATCGTCGAAAATGCCAAGGTATCGCGGCCGTCGACGTGCAATGCCATGGAAACGCTCCTGGTCCACCGCGACGTAGCCGATGCCTTCCTCAAGAAGCTGGCGCCGGTCATGAAAGACGATGGCGTCGAACTGCGCGGTGACGATGAAGCCTGCCAGTCCAGTGCCATGAAGGCCGCCAGCGACGAAGACTGGGCGACAGAATACAACGCCCTCATCCTGTCGGTCAAGGTCGTCGGCTCCCTCCGGGAAGCCCTGGACCATATCCGCCGTTTCAGCACCCATCATTCCGAAGCCATCATTACGGAAAACAAGGCGGCCGCTGCGGCTTTCCAGGCGGCTGTCGATTCGGCGGCTGTCTATGTCAACGCCTCGACGCGCTTTACCGATGGTTTTGAATTCGGCTTTGGCGCCGAAATCGGCATCAGTACACAGAAGCTGCACGTCCGCGGTCCTATGGGGCTGGACGCGCTCGTGTCCTATAAATACCTCGTCGACGGCGCCGGCCAGGTCCGCTGATGCTGCGCGGTCTGCGCGGGTATGGACGGACCCTGCGCCAGTATGCAGCCTCGCCGAAGACGCAGTTTGAATACCGGCATTATGCCAAGTTTTTATTGCTTTATGCGTTAGCAGTAGCTATCGCCTGGGGAGGAATCTATTGGTACCATGGAAATCACTAGGCTCGGCATCATGGGAGGGACCTTCAATCCCATCCATCTAGGTCATCTCATGATCGCTGAAGAAGCGCGCCAGACCTACCACCTGGACAAGGTGCTCTTTGTACCGTCCTACATTACGCCGAACAAGAACGTCAACGGCGCGACGGCAGAGCAGCGTTTGACCATGACGCGCCTGGCTACGGCTGACAACCCTCATTTTACAGTCAGTGATATGGAGATGCGCCGCAAGGGCAACTCCTATACGGTCGATACGCTGCGCTTCCTGAAGAAGCTCTACGGACCGTCGTATATTTTGTATTTTATATCCGGGACAGATACGATCCACGACCTGCACAACTGGAGAGAGCCGGAAGAAATCTTGAAATTGTGCCAGTTCGTCGGAGCCACCCGGCCCGATGGCTCGGAACAGATCGATTCCATCATCGCGTCGTTCGGGGAGCTGGGGAAGCATATCCTCAAGCTGCCCGTGCCGACCATGGAAATCTCGTCGACGGAACTGCGCCGCCGCATCCGCCTGGGCCTGTCTGTCCGCTATATGATACCGCCGGCTGTGGCCGAATACATCAGAAAAAATGGAGTATATCAATGTACAACGAAGAATTCAAAGATACTATCAAAGCGGATTTAAAGAAATCTCTGTCTTCTCATCGCTATACCCATGTACTGGGTGTAGCAGCAGCGGCCCACGAACTGGCAGACCGCTACGGGTGTGATGCCGATACGGCGGAAGTAGCCGGCCTTTTGCACGATGCCGCCAAACAGCTGCCCCTGCCGGAAATGCAGGCCCTGGCGGAAAAATCCTTTCCCGTCCTGCCGGCACCGATCCTGGCCAATGGCGGCCTGCTCCACGGCTATGCGGCCGTAACGGTTGCCAGGGAACGCTATGGCATTAGCGACCCGGCCCTCTTGGACGCCGTCGCCCATCATACGACCGGGGCGGAACAGATGAGCACCCTGGAAAAAATCATTTTCCTCGCCGATTATATCGAAGTGAACCGCGATTTCGATGGCGTCGACGACCTGCGTCAGGCAGCCCGGAGAAACCTCGATGAAGCCGTCCTCTTAGGCTATGATTCGACGATCCGCCATCTCCTCGACCAGGGCAAACCTATTTTCGTCGGCACCGTCGCCAACCGCAATGCCCAGATTGACGTCGTCCGTGCCGCAGATCGGAAGGCCTGAGGATGACACAGGAGAAACGAAGAAAGATATTATACCGTATCCTGGCTGTCGTGGCAGCTGTAGCCGTCTTCCTGGCAGCCCGGTCCCTGTATTTGCATTACCAGGCCATCAAGGAAGCGCCGATCCAGCAGGAAGCACCGGACACCCGGCAGACGCAGAGCGACAGCTCGGTCTTTGCCCAGACCAGTCCGGATAAGCCGCTCTATGTCCTGCTCCTCGGGACCGATGGCGGCGACCCGCAGCAGGCGAATTTCGTCGGCGTTGCAGCCATCAACAAGGCTAAGAAGCACATCGACATCATCATGCTGCCGGACGATACGAAAATTGAAGGGCGCAAGGAAAAGGGCATCCAGGCATTGCAGGATGTCTACAGCGAAGGCGGCATGAGCCTGGTCCGGGCCGTCGTCGAAGATATTTTCCACATTCCCATTCCCTATTATGCGACCTTTACGGCCGATTCCTTCTCGAAGATGGTCGACCTCGGCGGCGGGGTGCCGATTTATGTCGAAAAGGACATGTACCACGGCGACGAAGCGACGGGAAAGACCGACATCAATCTCTTCCAGGGTTATCAGACCCTGACCGGGAAGGAAGCCGCCGGCTATATGCGTTATATCGACGGCGACGGCTATCTGTCGCGGACGCAGCGGCAGGAACGGTTCATCAAGAACTTTTATGAAGACCGGCAGGATTGCTTCGGCGTGACCAATGCCTTCTTCATGTATCGCGCATGGCACGACGTCGATTCCAACATTTCTGCCAAGGATATGGCCCAGCTGGCCTTCGATTTCCGCGGCGTGAAAGCCGATAATATTGATTTCTATATCCTGCCCGGCGAAATGGCCATGAGTGGCAAGAACGGCGATACGAAATATTACTGGACCTACGACCCGGTCGAAGTCCAAAAAGTCATCGGCCGCACGAACAATGCTATTTCGACGGCGCCGGAACCGGATGACAATAAAAAATAATTATGTGATAAAGGAGTTACTACCTATATGCCAATTACCATGAAAGCAGCGAAAGCTGAACAACCAAAAGAACTGAAAAGCTATGAAATTGCCTGCAAGGCCGCTGACGACAAGAAAGCCTGGGATATCGTCACCCTTGATATGAGCGATTCGTCCCTCCTGGCAGACTACTTCGTCATCTGCAGTGCCCGCAACAACCGGCAGTCCCAGAGTATTGCCGACAACATCGAAGAACAGATGGAAAAGAACGGCTATGAGGTCCGTCATGTCGAAGGCTACCGCGAAGGCAAGTGGATCCTCATCGACGCCGGCGAAGTCATTGCCCACGTCTTTGTCGAACAGGATCGTCAGTATTACGACCTGGAAAACTTATGGTGCGATGCACCGCGCATTGCCTACGAAGGTGAATAAGATGACGACACTTCAGGAAAATAGTATTGCTACGCTGGAAGTCCTGCGCCAGAGCGATATGGGCGTCTTTTTGAACGGCGGTACGGGCAATACGAACGATGATATTTTACTCCATAAGAACCAGCAGACCGGCGAAGTCAACGTCGGCGATAAGGTGACGGTCTTCTTGTACCACGACCCGTCGGGCCGCCTGACGGCTTCCATGCGCCTGCCTAAGATTAAAGTCGGCCAGATCGGCTATGCACCGGTCATCAATACGACGCGTTTCGGCGCCTTCGTCGACGTCGGCACGGAACGGGGCATCTTCATGCCCTTTGCCGAAATGAAAGGCCGTCCCAAAGAAGGGGAATACGTCTGGGTCAAGCTCTATGAAGACAAGTCGCACCGCCTGGCCGTCTCCATGGAAGTCGAAGACGAAATGCGCCGGGCTTCGCGGGCCGCAACGGACGCCAAAGTCGGTGACTGGGTCGAAGGGGCCGTCTACAATATGACTGACCAGGGGGCCTATCTCATGACCCGCGAACGCTGGATCGCCTTCCTGCACCGCAGTGAATTCAACGGGCCCATCCTCATCGGTCAGATGATCAAAGGCCGCATCACCTACCTGCGTGAAGACGGCCGCATCAACATCTCTTTGCGCCAGACCAAGGAAAATGCCATCAATCCCGATGCCGAACGCATCCTGGAATTCCTCAAGCAGCGCAAGGGCAAGATGCCCTATGGCGACAAGACGGCACCGGCCGTCATCAAAGCCAAATTCGGCCTGAGCAAAGCCGCCTTCAAGCGCGCCTTGGGCCACCTCATGAAAGAAAAGAAAGTCCATCAGGACCAGGGCTGGACCTATTTGGATCAGTAGGGGCTCGCGCGTGGCGAGCCCGCAGATAGCCGTTCGCAGGCCGCAGGCCGCCGCAGGGGCCGTCGTATGAAGGGGTTTGCTGTCATACGGACTATCCTAAACTTAAAAGTTTTTCGTTCGTAGTTCATCGTTCATCGCGATGGTTTGATGTATGATGTTTGAAGTGACAGCTTATACTGTACCCATAAGGTTAGACAGTCCCTAAGTGTTTACACCCTCTAAAGTGA
>CABMPA010000125.1 GCA_902388315.1 uncultured Megasphaera sp.
ATATAGGAGTGATTTTCATGACAGTACCGTACGAAAAAATCAAAGAAGCTGCCAAAGGCTATGAACAGGCTATGACCCGTTTCCTCCGGGATATCGTCAAATTCCCCGGTGAAAGCTGTGGCGAAAAGGAGCATATCGACCGAATCGCCGAAGAAATGCGCAAACTCGATTTCGATAAAGTAGAAATCGACCCCATGGGCAACGTCCTGGGCTACATGGGCACAGGCAAGACCCTCATCGGCTTCGACGCCCACATCGATACCGTCGGCATCGGCAACAAGGCCAACTGGAAATTCGACCCTTACGAAGGCTTTGAATCGGAAACGGAAATCGGCGGCCGCGGCACGTCGGACCAGCTCGGCGGCATCGTCTCCGCCGTCTACGGCGCCCGCATCATGAAGGACCTGGGCCTCTTGTCCGATAAATACACCGTCCTGGTAACCGGCACGGTCCAGGAAGAAGACTGCGACGGCCTCTGCTGGCAGTACATCATCAACGAAGACAAGGTCCGCCCGGAATTCGTCGTCTCTACGGAACCGACAGACGGTGGTATTTACCGCGGCCAGCGCGGCCGTATGGAAATCCGCATCGACGTCCAGGGCATTTCCTGTCACGGCAGTGCGCCCGAACGCGGGGACAACGCCATTTACAAGATGGCCGATATCCTCCAGGACGTGCGGGCCCTCAACGAAAATGATGCAGCCGATACGACGGAAATCAAAGGCCTGGTCAAAATGCTCGATAAAAAATACAATCCCGAATGGGAAGAAGCCAACTTCCTCGGCCGCGGTACGGTCACGTGCTCCCAGATATTCTACACCTCGCCGAGCCGCTGCGCCGTCGCCGATTCCTGTGCTGTCTCCCTCGACCGCCGCATGACCGCAGGTGAAACGTGGCAGAGCTGCCTCGATGAAATCCGGGCCCTGCCGAGCGTCCAGAAATACGGCGATGATGTCAAAGTCAGCATGTACGAATATGCCCGCCCGAGCTACACCGGCCTGACGTACCCCATCGAATGTTACTTCCCGACCTGGGTCATCCCCAAAGACCACAAAGTCACGAAAGCCCTGGAAGAAGCCTATACGTCCCTTTTCGGCGACAGCCGCATCGGTGCTGCCGAAACGGAAGCCATGCGTAAAGCCCGCCCCTTGACAGATAAATGGACCTTCTCGACCAACGGCGTTTCCATCATGGGCCGCAACGGCATCCCGGTCATCGGCTTTGGTCCCGGCGCCGAAGCCCAGGCCCATGCGCCGAACGAAAAGACGTGGAAACAGGACCTCGTCACCTGTGCCGCCGTCTACGCCGCTCTGCCTTCTGTATACACCGATAAATAATCAATCAAGCGATAAAAGGAGACTGCCCCATGAAAACATTACAGGATTATATCGATAAATTAAAGGCCCTTAACTTCAAAGATATGTATGAAAACGACTTCTTCCTCACCTGGGACAAGACCGATGACGAACTGGAAGCCATCTGGGTCCTGGCCGATGCCCTCCGCTTCATGCGGGAACACAATATTTCCACGAAAATCTTTGAAAGCGGCTTAGGCATTTCCATCTTCCGCGACAACTCGACGCGGACCCGTTTCTCCTTCGCCTCGGCCTGCAACCTCTTAGGCCTGCAGGTCCAGGACCTGGACGAAAAGAAGAGCCAGATTGCCCACGGCGAAACGGTCCGCGAAACGGCCAACATGATTTCCTTCATGGCCGACGTCATCGGCATCCGCGACGATATGTACATCGGCAAGGGTCATGCCTACCAGAAAGAAGTCGTCGACTCGGTCACGCAGGGCTATAAAGACGGCATCCTCGAACAGAAACCGACTCTGGTCAACCTCCAGTGCGACATCGACCATCCGACCCAGTGTATGGCCGACGCGGCCCACATCATCCATGAAATGGGCGGCCTGGAAAACCTGAAAGGCAAAAAAATCGCCATGACCTGGGCTTACTCCCCGTCCTATGGCAAACCCCTCTCGGTCCCGCAGGGCGTCATCGGCCTCATGACCCGTCTGGGCATGGACGTCGTCCTGGCTCATCCTGAAGGCTATGAAGTCATGCCCGACGTCGTCGATGTCGCCAAAAAGAACGCCGAAAAATCGGGCGGTTCCTTCCGCATCACCCACGACATGGCCGACGCCTTCAAAGACGCCGACGTCGTCTATCCCAAGAGCTGGGCTCCCTTTGCCGCCATGGAAAAGCGTACTGAGCTCTATGCCGCTGGCGACCAGGCCGGCATCGATGCCCTGGAACAGGAGCTGCTGGCCCAGAATGCCCAGCACAAAGACTGGTGCTGTACAGAAGAATTGATGCAGACCACGAAAGACGGCAAAGCCATGTATCTCCACTGCCTGCCGGCCGACATCAACGGCGTCAGCTGTGAAGACGGCGAAGTCGAAGCTTCCGTGTTCGACCGCTATCGCGATTCGCTCTATAAAGAAGCCAGCTACAAACCCTATGTCATCGCAGCCATGATCATGCTGGCTAAATGCCAGGATCCGGCGCAGACCTTGAAAGCGTTAGAAGAACGCGGCATCCTGCGTAAAATGAAATAACCTGACCGTCAAAGGTGCCGGTCCTCCGGACCGGTGCCTTTTTCATTTCCCTATCATGCGTTTTGCTCATCATTTGTAAAACTTTTTTACACATAAAAGGAGAAGTATTATGACCGAGAAAAAGAAACGTATCGTCATTGCCCTCGGCGGCAACGCCCTGGGAAATACACTGCACGAACAAATGCTGGCCGTCAAGACGACAGCCAAAGCCATCGTCGATCTCATCCAGGAAGGCTGTGAAGTCATCGTCGCTCACGGCAACGGCCCTCAGGTCGGCATGATCAACCACGCCATGGCCGCCCTGAGCCGGGAAGACCCGAACCAGCCCAACACGCCGCTGTCGGTCTGTGTCGCCATGAGCCAGGCTTACATCGGCTATGACTTGCAGAATGCCCTGCGCGAAGAAATGTACAACCGCGACATCTTCGACATCCCCGTCGCCACCATGGTCACCCAGGTCCGCGTCGACCCGGAAGACCCGGCATTCGAGGATCCGTCGAAGCCCATCGGCCATTTCATGACTCAGGAGCAGGCAGAATACGCCGCCAAGGAATACGGCTATATCGTCAAGGAAGATGCCGGCCGAGGCTGGCGCCGCGTCGTCGCTTCGCCGCTGCCCCAGGAAATCATCGAAATCGGTGCCATTCAGACCCTCGTCGATTCCGGCCAGCTGGTCATCGCCTGTGGCGGCGGCGGCATTCCCGTCATGCGCCACGGCAACCACCTCAAAGGGGCCAGTGCCGTCATCGACAAGGACTTTGCCAGTGAACGCCTGGCCGAAGACCTACACGCCGACTACCTCATCATCCTGACAGCTGTCGAAAAAGTCGCCATCCACTTCGGCCAGCCGGACCAGCAATGGCTGTCAGAAATGACGACGGACCAAGCCCGGCACTATATGGCCCAAGATGAATTCGCCCCTGGTTCGATGCTGCCCAAAGTCCAGGCTGCCGTCAAATTCGCTGAATCCCGCCCCGGCCGGACAGCCTTGATCACACTGCTCCAAAAAGCCAAAGAAGGCATCCTCGGAAAGACGGGGACCCGCATTTACCGGGGCGAAAGAATCTGACTGATTCCCTGTTGCACGTAGTGAATGAATTTCTTGACTGCCGGTGATGCCCCATCCCGGCTGGGAATGGCAATGCCAATGGTAATCGTATGGGGCGGATCCATGGGAAGGATAGCCACGCGGCCCTGCCACTGTGCCGTCATGAGGCGATTGTTCATACTGACACCCAGGCCGGCTTCGACCATGCGATAGGTCGTATAGTTATCGATGGCCGTATATCGCGTTTCATAAGAAATATGTTCTTCCTTGAGGATCCGGACGACATCCGTATCCTGCTGCGGCAGTGGTTCAATAAAAGATTCATGACACAACTGCTTCAACGGGTATACCTCGGCTCGTGCCAAGGGATGATTTTCCGGAAGCCACATGACCATTTCATCTTCACATAAGGGAATCCAGTCTCCGGAAAAAGGGCGCCACGTCGTAATGCAGCAATCGAAGCGCCCTTCTTCCAATCCATCGTACATCACTTTATTGGCGCATTCCTCGATGTGGACGTGGACTGCCGGATAGGCCTGCTGGAAAGCCTGTATGATCTGCGGCAGCCAGTTGGCGGCTACACTGAAATAAGAGCCAATGTAAATATCCCCGGCCGTCAATCCCCGGATCTGGGCACTGTACTGCAACAAAGCATCTTCATCACGGATGAGGCGGCGCAGATAAGGGAGCACTGCCTGCCCTTCACGGGTCAGATAAATGCCTTGTGCCGTCCGCCCCAGCAGGGGAAAGCCGATTTCTTTTTCCAGCGATGCAATGGACCGCATGACGCCAGACGGGGTATATCCCAATCGTTCGGCAGCTGAAGAAAAACTGCCCGCCTGGATGACTTGCAGCAAGAGCCTGCATTTTTCCGTATTCATATCTATCACCTTTGCTTTTTTATCAAAACCATATATATTATTTTGCTATTCTCTCCATACTGCTTTTATCGTATCATAAAAGCAAGAAAAAAGTAAGGAGGGACTTTTTCATGAAACAAAGAAATGCAGAAATACTGCTCATCATCGTCATCGCTTCGCGCAGCATTTCCTATCTCCTGTCGAAAATCGGACTGAACGGGATACCGCCTTTAGAATTACTGGCAATCCGCTTCGCCCTGACGACGCTTATCCTGCTGCTGCTCTTTCACCGCCGCCTCCCGCTGTTGACGCGCCAGCTATGGAAGGCTGCCGGCCTCTTAGGGACCTTCCTCTTCGCCTGCATGGCCTGTGAACTCATCAGCCTGACGACGATTCCCTCTTCGACAGCGGCCTTCCTGGAAAATACATCCGCCGTCTGGGTCCTGATCCTAATGGCCGTCGTCAGTCGCCATTGGCCGGGAAAGCAAGTCCTGACGGCTACGAGCCTGCTCTTCATCGGCATCGCCTGTCTTACCCTGCAAGGCGCCGTTTTCCATCTGGCACCGGGAGAAATCATCTGCCTGACCGGTTCCGTCTTCTACGCCCTTTGGATCTGCCTGACCGCCCGCCTGGCCCGGCAGTACGACCCATTGCTGCTGGGGATCTTGCAAATGGGATTCCTCGCCGTGTACAGTACAGTAGGCATGGTCTTATTTGAAAGCCCGGCCGTTCCTGCCGATACGACGACGTGGGGTGCCATCCTGGCCCTGGTCTTCATCTGTTCCGTCTTTGGCTTCACCTTCCAGCCCGTCGCCCAAAAGTATACCAGCGCCGAAAAAGCCGGCCTGTTTACAGCACTGAACCCGCTCATCGCCGCCGTCCTGGGCGTCATTTTTCTGGGCGAAACCTTTACGCCCGTCCAATTAGCCGGAGCCATCTGTATCCTCCTGGGCATCATCATCGTCCAGCTTCCCAAAAAATATCGCTGCAAAACGCATAGCTGTCAAAATGGATGACACCTGCCTTGACAAAACACCTCCGCCCGGTCTATGCTGAATGCGGAGGTGTCTTTATGAAAAAAAATCGTCTTATCGCAGCCGGACTCTTAGGCCTATTATGGCTTCCCGGCCTGGCACTGGCACAGGAAGAGGACATACAACAAGCCAAGCCAGCAACGGTATGGCAGGACCTGTATTACAGTCGCCAAGAAAAAAAAGACCTCATCATCAGTGCTGATGACAAAGTCCCTCATTCTTTCTACGGCCTGCAGATTGGCGACAAAAAAAGCGACGCCCTGAAAAAGCTGCGTCCAGCCTTCAAATTCATGTATGAACTCAAGGCCATCGGTAACGAATACCTCCTGTCCGACGTCGTCTACCCGGACTATTACCTGACCATCATGTTCGACGAAAAGGGCCGGGTATTCATGATAAGCTATCAAAAAAACCAAAAATACGAATTGCTGTA
>CABMPA010000126.1 GCA_902388315.1 uncultured Megasphaera sp.
CGATGAGCATGCACTGGCCATTGTTGACGGCAATGCGCGAGCCATTGGAAATGATATTGTCCTCGCCATCGGTATTGCCGCTGCGGCCATGGCGGCTGGTCCGTTTCTGACCTTTCGTCATCAAGATATTTTCATTCAAGCTGTCACAGTAAAAAAACTCTTTCCACTGGTCGGCCAGGACACCGCTGACAGACCCGATAGCTGCTTTGATCAAACCCATGAAGAATCCCTCCCATTATAATAAGCTGTTCATTTTTCATCTTTCTTCTGCCAGCGGCGGCTGCCAAAGAGAGCAGCTGCCAGCAGACAGACCATGATACCGGCCACGATGAGGCCGTGCGGATTGAAGTGGATGAGGTCGTAGCCCAGCCAGACTTCCATACAGACAGCCAGGAACTTGCCGCCCATCGTCGCCGCTGCATGGGCGCCGAAGCGGACACGGCTCAGGGCACAGAGGGCCGTGACGACGAAATTCGGCGAATACGGAATAGCCCGGAAGAAAAAGATGAGCCGGAAATCGATTTTGCGGTTCAGCCGGGATAGCCAGCGGCTCTTATCGACCAGGACCTGCGCCTTGTGGCGGAAGACATAGCGCATGATGACAAAGGCCAGGATATTGCCGATGACCTGACCGGCCCAGGAAATGACGATGCCCGGCAACAGGCCGAACAAGATGCCATTGACCGTGACGAACTGGACCGACGGCAGGCCGGTCATATTGGTCAGGACGATGAGCAGAATCATGAGGATCACGGCAATACTGCCAAAAGAAGAAATATACGACGTCAGCCCCGGAATATCATGATTCACCGTCAGCTGCCATAGGGTGCTGTAAAACGAAGGAATAGCCCAGTGAATCGCAAAAAACAAGGCCACGATCAGCCCCAGCGTCAAAGGCTTCATCAAATTCGCAATCATCGATCGATTCATAGCTGTCTCACTTTCTTGAAAAGTATTTTTCATACAAACGGTCCGGCTACAGGAACCAGTTCTTTCATGGAATGGACGATTTGATCCGTATTCAAAATATGCAAGGAAAATTCACCACTGCCAAAGTCCATCAGATGACGGAGATTGACGGTCCTATCTTCCATTTCTGCCATTTTCAACAGCCATTTGGCACAATTATCACCACAAGCTGATGCATTGAATACCTTATCAGGCATCTGATAAATGAGAATCAAAGTTTTAACTCCCCCAGAAAGGCGTTCAGGTGGAATTTTCCCCAACACCGGGCTGTCGATGACCCCATTATCTAAGACAATCGACTTATCAACATCCTGAATCATTTGCTTATCAAAGTCATCGGTAATCCACTGATCCTCATAGACATTCTTAAAAAAAACAGCCGTATTAAAAATAGCGTTCTTCATATCCCCAAAATACACATGCAACAACCTAATCGTCCCCTTTCAACCAATGACTGACAAACGGACTGACTGATTGCCAAAATTCGATTTCGATTTTCTTTATGAATATCCACAAAATCTATAGTATTCCCCCAACGAGCCGTCTTGCAGGACGGCCACTAGCCACTAGCCACTAGCCACTAGCCACTAGCCACTAGCCACTAGCCTATTATACCATACTGCGCGCAAAAAAAGAGGCTGTCGCATGAAGACAGCCTCTTTTTGAGTATTAAGCTTGCAGTGCGAACTGCGGACGGCCTGCAGACGGCCTTTCTATATGATGATGCCATCCAAGTGGTCACATTCGTGCTGGATGATCTGGGCCGTCCAGCCGGTGAAGGTCTGGCGGTGTTTGCGGAAGCGGTGGTCCTGGTAGAAGACTTGTATCTTCCGGTAGCGCGTCGTCTTGCGCGTGCCGACCAGGGACAGGCAGCCTTCTTCGGCTTCAAAGGGTTCTGCCTTCTTTTCGATGACCGGGTTGATGAGGATTTCGTCCCCCCGGTCCGTATGGACGACGATGATGCGCTTCAACGAGCCGATCATATTGGCCGCCATGCCGACACAGGTCATGCGGTTCGCTTTCAGCGTGTCGAGCAGGTCCTGGACGACGGGCAGATCCGCTTTGGTCGCCGTTTCCGATTTGCGGCCCAAAAAGATGATGTCATGTACAATATCGCGAATCATAATGTTTTCCTTTCTTCAGGGATACAGAACCAGGTAAATATCCATGTCATGATGTTTCAAGAAAGCCCCTGCCGCTTCCTTGGCTACCTCCAGGGCTTCTGCCTTCGGGTAGCCGAAGATGCCTGCCGAAATGAGGGGAAAGGCGATGGACCGGCAGCCGTGCGAGGCGGCTAAGTCCAGGGCCGTGGCATAACAGCTGGACAAGAGGCTCCGTTCTCCCCTTTGTCCTCCCTGCCAGATGGGACCGACGGTGTGGATGATGTATTTTGCCTTCAACCCATAACCGTCCGTCAGGACCGACTGCCCCGTCGGACAGGGCGCCTGGGCCAGGCAGGCTTCCTGAAGCTCCCGGGCCCGCGGCCCGACAGCATGAAAAATGGCCCCGCAGACACCGCTGCCGGCGAGCAGGCCAGAATTGGCCGCATTGACGATAGCATCCGTATCCATCTGGACAATATCCCCGTGAACGATAGAAAAAGCCATGAAAATCCCTCCTTGAGCCAAAAAGCCAATACTTACCTCTGCGTAAGGACCTGACCTGAAAGTGCCTTCTTCCATAAATGAGAAGGATTATTTATAATAAAGTCATCAATCAAGGAGGTCCTTTCACATGAACAAAAAATCACTTCTTTTAGGCCTGACCCTGGCCCTTGTCGGCTGTCTGCCCATGGGTACATCACTGGCAGCCGGTACACCTCATTTCAAAAACAATAAAGCTGTAGCAGAATATTTCTGGAATGAAGTATTCAATAAACACGACACCGCCGTCATCGACACGATGGTCGGTTCCAAATACAAGCAGCACAGCCCGGAATTCGCCGATGGCAAACAGGCCTTTAAAGACGGCGTTTCCGGATTCCTGAAAGCCTATCCGGACAGCACAGCTGTCATCAAGCACATCGGCGCCGATGGCGACCTGGTCTTCATCCACAATCACATCAAACTCAACAAAGAAGACCGCGGCCAGGCGGCTGTCGATATTTTCCGCATCAAAGACGGGAAAATCGTCGAACATTGGGATGTCATCCAGGATATCCCGGAAAAAGCAGCTAACGACAATACGATGTTCTAGTGCTTCCCCAAAGAGAGGCTGTCGCATGAAGACAGCCTCTTTTTGAGTTTTAAGTTTGTAGTTTTTAATTTGCAGTAAATGGTAAAAAATTTAAAGCCAGTTTCTACAAACTACAAACTATAAAGCAAAAGGGGCCTTGCATGATGGCAGAAATCATCATGCAGCAGTCCCTCTTCACTGGCCAAAAAAGCCATCGACCCAGCCGTTGATGCCCTGCATGACGCGGATCAGCTTTTCCCCTCTGTCGGTCAGGCTGTATTCGACCGTCGGCGGTACGGTGGCATGAACGTTCCGCCGAATCAGGCCGTTGCGCTCAAAGACGTGGAGATTCTCCGTCAGCACTTTGGCACTGATGCCCGGCAGGCACCGCTGCAAGCAGGCGAAGAATACCGGCCCGTCTGCCAGGGCCAGCAAAATGGACGTCCGCCATTTCCCTTTGATGATGTCGATGAAACAATCGAAAGGGCAGTCATAGGTCTTGCCATCAAACGTATACATAAAGGTCTTCCCTTCTAGTAGTCTTCGTCCCAGGCGTTGATGACGACAGGTTCCTTTTCCAGCATGGCTAATTGGGCCGGGCTGAAATGACGGCGGTCGATGACGGCTTCGTAGACGAATTCCCTGAAATAGGCTTCAGAGCAGACGAAATAACCCTTGTCGCCGACGTCCTTCCCCCAGGAATTTTCGATTTTCCAGCGGTCCGGCTTGCCGTCACCGTCGAAATGAACGCCAGTGAGCAGCATGGCGTGCGTTGCCGAACTGCTGTTATATTCCAGGCGTTTGCCCTTAGGCATGGCCGTCGAAAAGCCCCCTAAAAGGGCTTCGTACTGGACGCTGGCCGGATCCCAGATACCTTCCTTGCGGGCGCCGAAGGCCCCGGCATCGCAGGCGAACCAGATGGCCTGACCGTGCTTCAACTGTTTGACGCAGAGTTCTTCCAGGGCTTCCTGCGACAGGTTCAAAGCCTTCATGTCACGACCGGCCATGTTTTCGACGGCATGGAACTGGATGGGCGTATCCAGCGGCTTGTCTGCCGTCGGTTCATTGATGACGGCGACGTAATCGCGCAGGGACAGGCCGACGTACTTCTGATAGAAAGCCTGCGGCGTCAGGTCCCGTTCTTCGTGATAGTTATCGTCTTTATCGCGGTAAGCGAAGTCAAAGGTCTGAACAGGCTGGCCAAAGGCAATGCAGGCAGCCTTATAGACTTCGGCCATCATGGCCGCCTTGCGCGGATACGGGTCCCTGCCGGCCTGGACGAGTTCCCGCAGTTCCATGGCATCTTTGCGCAGGAGACGGTTCAAGGTCGCCACGAAGCGGTCCGTATGGTCGGACTGGTACGTTTCCGGCTGGACCTGTTTGGGCACGACGCCGTATTTTTCGATGAGGTCCACAGCTTCGCTCCAATAGCCGCCGTCGGTCATGCCCCGCAGGACGTACTGCATGAGCTGGCCCTTGATGGGTTCCTGGGCATTATCGATGACCATTTCCAGGAAATTATTGGCCTTTTCCAATTTATCGTAAAAAGACAAGTAATTCTGCGACAGCTCGAACTGGTCGAGGTGGCACGTTTCGGCCACCTTTTCCCGCAAGATGTTAAGGGCCGCAAAGAGCCAGCAGCGGCCGGACTTCTGCTGGGCCGTAATCCCCCGGGTCTTCACTTCGACAGAAAAGGCGCCCTTGAGGCGGGCACCGGCCACCGGGACATAAGCCAGGTCGGCCATATCCGTCTTGGCCAGGGCCGAATGGAGGACCTGGGCCTGCCCGTCGTCTTCATAAGCCGTACGGAACTGGGCTAACATATCATGAGTAATCTCTTTCATTAATCTTCCCCCTTTTGTCGTTCGTCGTAGGTCGTCCGTCGTGTTAAAGGCTGACGGCCCCCACTGCAAATTCCCTTGCGACAACTTCCTACGGGCGCTGAGATGCCCGTTTGGCGATTTCGATGACCGTTTCGCAGGCCTTGACCAGCGACGGAATGGGCAGGTATTCATAACGGCCGTGGAAGTTGGCTCCGCCTGTGAACAGGTTCGGGCACGGCAGGCCGCGGAACGAGAGCTGGGCCCCGTCGGTACCGCCGCGGATAGGAGCGACCTGCGGCGTGACGCCGGCTGCTTCCATGGCTTCTTTAGCCAAATCGACGACATCCATGTGGCCGTCTTCGATTTTTTCCAGCATGTTATAGTACACATCATGTGGCGTGATGACAACGGTCCCATCGCCGTATTTTTCATTGAAGAAATCGGCCATCTGCTGCAGCAGGGCCTTGCGGCTTTCGAAACGCTGGCGGTCATGGTCGCGGACGAGCATGTGCATGGTACACGTTTCGACGTCGCCATTCAGCTTATAGACGTGGAAGAAGCCTTCGTGTCCTTCGGTATATTCCGGTTTTTCCCCGGCCGGCAGGAGCTGCTGCCATTCGGCGGCGATGGTCAGGGCGTTGACCATCTTTCCCTTGGCGTCGCCCGTATGGACACTGCGGCCATGGAAGGTGATGACCGGATTGGCTGCATTGAAGTTTTCATATTCCAGGCCGCCCAGTTCGCCGCCGTCGACAGTATAGGCAAAATCAGCGCCAAACTGCTGCACATCGAACAAAGCCGCACTGCGTCCCGTTTCTTCGTCAGGCGTAAAACCGATGCGGATCGTACCGTGAGCGATGTCCGGATGCTGGATGAGGTATTCCATGGCGCTGACGATAGCCGTGATGCC
>CABMPA010000127.1 GCA_902388315.1 uncultured Megasphaera sp.
CAGGAATCGAAAGAAATAGGAGGAAAGTGAAGATGATACAAAAACGCAAACTTGCGACGATGAGCGTCACCGTTCTCACCATTGCCGCGCTCCTGGCCGGCTGTGGTGCCCAACAGAGTGCAATGAAAGCACCTGTTGCGGTCAATACGTATAAAGTCGTCGCCGCAGACACGCCGGTCAAGGCCGAGTACAGCGGCACTGTCACCGCTACCGATAAGGTACCCGTCCGGCCTAAGATTTCTGGCCGCGTCGTAGAGAAATACGTCCAGGGCGGTCAGGAAGTCACGGAAGGGCAGCCGTTGTTCCGCCTCGACAGCCGGACTTATGATGCCGCCCTGGCCCAGGCCAAGGCGACACAGGCCCAGTCCGAAGCCAATCTGGCCAATCAGCAGCTGAACCTGCGCCGCTATCAGACCCTGGCCAGCCAGGACGCCATCCCGCAGCAGACCGTTACCGACCAGGAAGCGGCTACGCAGCAGCAGCAGGCTGTCGTCGAAGCCAATGCGGCCCAGGTCGATGCGGCTCAGGATAACGTCGACGATACCATCGTCTATGCCCCGTTCAGCGGCAAATTGAACGTCGACGACGTACCTGTCGGCACCTTTGCAACGGCCGGTTCGACGGCATTGGTCACCATTTCTTCGACCAATCCGGTCTATGTGGAATTCTCCATCAGTGAAGCCGAATACCTGCAGATGACCAAGCAGGCTGCTGACAATGCCGGCAGCTGGGGGGACCATCTCCTGCTCCGCTTGAGCGATGGCTCCATGTATCCTTATGAAGGCCATGTCACCCAGGTCAACCACGGTATGGATGGTAACTCCGGCTCCATCGTCGTCAAGGCCGTCTTCGACAACCCGGATAATCTCCTCATCCCCGGCCTCTATGCGACGGTCGTCTCCGACACCCAGGTCCAGCGCAATGCCCTGTCCGTACCGCAGCGCGCCGTCCAGCAGACGTTAGGTAAATATTATGTATCCGTCATCGACGGCAATGGCGAAGCCCAGAACCGGGAAGTCACACCGGGCCAGAAAGTCGGCAAATTCTGGATCATCAACGATGGTCTTCAGGATGGCGATACCATCATCGTCGACGGCTATCAGAAGGCCAAAGGCGCTGCCTTGGACCAGCACTTGCTGACCAAGGCCGATATCGACAACGACAGCTCCGATACGTCGGCCGATACAGCGTCGTCAAATAGTTAGGAGGCGGGATCGTGATATCTAAGTTCTTTATCGACCGGCCTATTTTCGCCATCGTCATTTCGCTGATGATTTCTATTTTCGGCTTGTTGGCGATGGCGACCCTGCCGGTTGCCAAGTATCCGCAGGTCACGCCGCCGCAGGTCCGCGTCTCGGCTACTTATATCGGCGCGAACGCTGAAGTCGTCGGCACGACCGTGGCCAGCGTCATCGAACGACAGCTCGTCGGCGTCGATAACCTGGTCAATATGGAAAGTTCGACGAACGATAACGGGTCTTACTCCATGACCGTCCAGTTCAAGTCCGGCAGTGATGGCGATATGGATACGGTCAACACCCAGAACCGCGTCAGCCAGGTCCAGTCGACCTTGCCGTCGGAAGTCACCCAGACCGGCGTCACTGTCCAGAAGTCGACGAGTTCTATGGCCATGGTCTTTGCCCTCGTTTCCCCGAATGGCTCTTACGATGCGACGTTCATGAAGAACTATGCAACCCAGTATTTCATGGATGAACTGAAATCCGTCCCCGGTATCGGTGATGTCCAGGAATTCGGGTCTGACTACGCCATGCGTATCTGGCTCAATCCGATGAAGATGAATATCTTGAAGATTACACCGACGGATGTCATCTCGGCTATCAGCACTCAGAATAAACAGGCCGCTGTCGGGACCATCGGTTCCCAGCCGTCGCCGAACAACCAGACCTACCAGTATACCCTGCGTACAGACGGCCGCTTGCAGACGGCGGAACAGTTCAAGAACGTCATCGTCCGCACCAATCCCGACGGTACCATGATCCGCGTCGGCGACATTGCCGATGTCAGCCTGGGCTCCAAGGATTATTCCGTTGCCAGTAACCTGGGCGGCGGCAACGCTGCCGGTTTCATGATCAGTCTGACGGCTGATGCCAATGCCATGCAGTCCGTCAGCGGCGCCCGCAAGGTATTGGAAAAGGCAAAACAGTCGTTCCCGTCTGACTTGGATTATGAAATCATCTACGATAGCACGACCTTCGTTACGGCGTCGATCCACGAAGTTATTACAACCTTCATCGAAGCCCTGCTGCTGGTCGCCCTCATCGTTTACCTCTTCCTCCAGAGCGGCCGGTCGACGCTGATTCCGCTCATCGCCGTTCCTGTTTCTTTGCTGGGGACCTTTGCCTGCTTCAAGGTCCTCGATTTCTCCATCAACACCCTGACGCTGTTCGCCATGGTCCTGGCCATCGGCCTCCTCGTCGACGACGCCATCGTCGTCATCGAAGCCGTCGAATACGAAATCAAGTACAATGCCCGAAGTCCGCGGGAGGCGACGATCATCGCCATGCAGAACGTACAGAACCCGGTTATCGGTGTCGCCTGCGTCCTGGCCGCCGTCTTCATCCCGGTCGGCTTCATCAGCGGCATGAGCGGTATCCTCTACCGCCAGTTCGCCCTGACCATTGCCGTGTCGGTCCTCATTTCGGCTTTCGTCGCTTTGACCCTGACACCGGCCATGTGTGCGTCGATTTTGAATGTCCATAAACCCAATGAAAACCCCAAGGGCATTTACAAGTTCTTCCAGAAATTCAATGATGCCTTCGATAGGCTCATCGCCTGGTATGGCCTGCGCCTGGCCCACTTGCAGCTTCACCTCAAATGGTGCGTGGCCTTCCTGGTCATCATCAGCGCCCTCACGGCAGGCGTCTTTAAAGTCATGCCGACAGGCTTCGTCCCGTCGGAAGATAACGCCTTCGTCATGATGAACGTCACCTTGCCCGAAGGCATTTCCCAGACGGAAACGAAACAAATCAGTGCACAAATCAGCAAGTGGCTGGAACAGCAGCCCGGTGTAACCAATGTCATGAACGTCGTCGGCTTCAGTATCCTGGCCAATGGGCCGAAATCGAACGGGGCTACGTCCTTCATCGGCATGAGTGACTGGGATGAACGTAAAGATAAATCCCAGTCCGTCGATGCCCTGGTCGGCAAGATTATGGCCATGGGCAATCAGATTCCGCAAGCTACGGTCATCGCTATGAACCCGCCGCCGATCGACGGCATGGGCACGTCGTCAGGCTTTACGATGCAGCTGGAAAACCGCGGCAGCCATACGACGGCCGAATTGTCAGCGATGGCACAGAAATTCATCGCCGCTGCCCGGAAGCGGCCGGAAATCGGGTCGGTCTACACGGCCTTTGCTGCCGATACGCCGGGCTATCAGCTCGACATCGACCGCGATAAAGTTGCCAAAGAAGGCGTTTCCCTGAGCGACCTCTATTCGACGCTCCAGTCCTTCTATGGTTCCTACCAGGTCAACGATTTCACCATGTTCGGTCGTAATTTCAAGGTCGTCGTTCAGGCCGCTCCGGAATTCCGTGAAACCATCGATGCCAATAACCACATCTACGTCCGCAACAGCGCCAACCAGCTCGTTTCGGTGGCCAACTTTGTCCGACCGAAAGCTATCGGTTCGGCGTCGATCCTCAACCGTTTCAACGACTATCCGGCCATCAAGATTCAAGGGGCCCCGGCTAATGGCTACAGCTCCGGTGATGCCCTTAAAGCGCTGGAAGAAGTCGCTAAAGACACGCTCAGTGAAGGCTATGCCTATGAATGGAGCGGCATGAGCCGTGAAGAAGTCGAAGCCGGCAACAAGACGGTCTACGTCTTCGCCCTGGCTATCCTCTTCGTCTTCCTCGTCCTGGCTGCCTTGTATGAAAGCTGGAAAGTACCCTTTGCTGTTATGTTCAGCCTGCCGGCCGGTGTTTTCGGGGCTTCGGCTTTTGCCTACCTCTTGAACCAGCAGAATAACCTGTACTTCCAGATCGGTCTGCTGGCCGTCATCGGCCTGGCCGCCAAGAACGCCATCCTGATCATCGAATACGCCAAAGTCCGTGTCGATGAACGCGGCATGGACCCTGTATCGGCTGCTATCGAAGCGGCCAAGATCCGTCTCCGCCCGATCATCATGACGTCCCTGGCCTTCGTCGTCGGCTCTATCCCGCTGGCCATCGCCACCGGGGCAGGCGCTGCGTCGCGAGTCACCATGGGCATTACCGTCGTCTTCGGTACGTCCATTGCGACCATCTTCGGCGTCTTCCTCATCCCCATGATGTTCATTATTGTAGAAACGTTCGGACACAAACGCGTCCGTCCTAAACAAGAAGTCGGAAGACTGAAAGATATGTAGTATGCAAAAAGGCTTGTCGCATGTGCGACAAGCCTTTTTGAGTATTCAGTTTGTAGTTTTTAGTGAAGGTTTTTAAATTTAAAGCCATCTTCTGCAAACTACGAACTCCGTACTACAAACTATGTTGAAAGAGCAACCTCTCAGTCATCCTGTCAGGAGAGCCAGGCGGTCTTAACAGCTACCCCCTCGCCAGCAGCCGTTCTTTCATTTCCAGGTAGCGCGTCGTGTAGTACGGTGCCAGCTGGGCTTCGCGCAGGTCGTTTCCGAAGGGGCGGCGGCTGATGGAGAGGATAGGCGGGCTCTGGATGCGCTTGGCGACGGCGAAGCCGGCGATGAGGCGCCACCACCGTTCTAAATCGTCGATGAAGGCTTTGGCCGTCGGGAAGATCTGGTGGACATTGACGCTGCAGCCGATGTTCTTTTCCAAGGTGCCGTTGATGTACCATTCGAGGATGGTTTCCGGCGTTGCCCGCTGCCAGCGTTCGACGAAGGCGGCAAAGAGGTAATCATGATAGGGATAGATGATCGGGTCGCCCTGGCCTTTGGTGATATCCTGTTTGTCCGACAGTTCAGCGCTGGGGACGATGTCGATACTGCCCTGGGGGACGACTTCGCGGTGGAAGACTTTTTCATTGAGGTAGCGGGCCAAATCGTAGACCTGATGCTTCCACAGGTCTGCCGTGGCAGCCAGGTAGCCGGCGCTGTCGCCGTAAAGGGTGGCATAGCCGACGGACAGTTCGGCCTTGTTGGCGTTACACGTGAAGACACCGCCGAAGGATGCGGCGGCTGCGGCCAGGATACGGCTGGAGCGGTCGCGGGCCTGGATGTTTTCTTCGATGAAACTGGTCAGTTCCAGCTGGCCCTTGTCCTGACCATTCTGGCTGAGTTCCGCTTCTGCGAACTGGTGCCGCGTCAGTTCCAGGCTGTCCTGGACGGGGACGACCGTGTACAGGCAGCCGATGTTGTCGGCCAGTTCCTTGGCCAGGCTCTTGGTCATGTCCGAGTTGTAGCAGCTGGGCATGTTGACCAGGAGGATGTTTTCCGGCGGCAGTACCGTCGCATAGAGGGCGGCGTTGACGGCCGAGTCGATGCCGCCGGAGACGCCGAGGACGACTTTATGGACGCCAATGGCATCCATGAAGGATTTCAGGCCGTAGTGCAGGCTGGCGTAGATGTCTTCGATGGGAGACTTTTCCGGCTGCAAGTGCGACGGCGAGACGAAACGCTGGGCCTTTTCATCGAAGTCGACGATGACCATTTCTTCCGTAAAAGGCGTACATTCGACGTGTTGCGAACCGTCTTTCTGGTACGTGCTGCTGGCGCCGTCGAAGGTGTAGATGTTCTTGCCGTTGTTCTGGATACCCGTGCAGTTGACGTAGATGGCCGGGCAGTGGATCTTGTCGATGGCCTGGCCGAAGAGGCGGTGACGCCGCTGGGTCTTGCCCAGAGTGAAAGGCGACTTGGAAATGTTCATGAACATGTCGATGTC